>JAPYWM010000106.1 GCA_028276345.1 Sphingobacterium sp. | reverse complement strand
CGCACAATATCACCACCGGCGCCCCATACAAGAGTAAGTACTCTGCGGCAAACAAAAACTCCGTCAGCGTAGCTTGCGGATTGCGCTTTAGGAGGACAGGCTTATGCATAGCGCCCGCCGCCTTGAGCAGCTCGTAGTGGTCCATGTTGCGCGCCCCAATCTGGAGGATGTCGATGTTTTCGTAGCGGGGGAGGTGCTTTTCGGATAAGACTTCTACGCAGAGGGGGAGGCCGGTCTCGGCCTTAGCTTCCAGGAGGAGGTCTATGGCTTTCTCTGCCAGCCCCTGAAAACTGTAGGGGGAGGTTCGGGCTTTGAAGGCGCCGCCCCGCAGGGCCGTAACGCCTATGTCCCGAAGGGCCCGAGCTGTACTTAGAAGCTGGCTGCGGCTCTCCACACTACAAGGCCCCGCTATCCAGAGAAGGCTATCCCCCCGTCTCCAATCTCCCAGCGAGTAGGTTCCCTCAGCGGCGTACACCAACGTCGGGTGCTCCTCGCCTTCCATTATTACGCGCTCTACCTCCCGCCAGGAGGCCGCTTCGGCAGGGGCTTGACCATTGGCCTGAACCACCACGATGGCACGTCCGCCCAGCTGCCGAACCTCATACGGCCAGCCGCGCACCCGCAAAGCCGGCTCAATATCCGCTGCCGTTACCTCCGGCCGCAAAAGGAGCCACATACTTTCATTCAAAACAAAAACAAAGGTACTCCGAAAAGCCTGTACCTCCGCTCATGCGGCTATTTCTGGTGGGGCGGGGCGCATGGGGCGCCTGATGGCCACCCTCGCTCATGAAAAAGGCTATCCCGTAGGGGGTCAGATGGGCCGATGCTCCCAGCAGCTCCGCGAAACCCTCCCCCATCCCAAAGCCCTCCATAGCGTGCGGGTGGGAAAGCACCGCCTCCCTCTCAGCGGCCTCTATGAGCGCATAGAGATAGGGCATCGGGCATGGGATCGGCGGACCTTTGCCGAAGGAGCCCGCTGGGCCGCCAGCTGGCTCCCCCACCCAAATGCCTATTTCAGCCCCTTCCCGTGAAAAATAAAAAAGGGGCAGACCTATCCCGGCCTGCCCCCAGAAAATCATCGACTATCTAACCCTTATGGACGGGCGACCTTGACAGAGAGCGTGGCTCCGGGGCCACCAGACGTCACAGACTCCACTCGGATAAGGCCATAAATATTTCCCTGCTTGAAGGCCAGTACGCGGCCATTCGTGCATACCGCTCGCTGATCAGCATTACTAGGGAATTCATTATTGATAGGAGCTCCATTATTGTAGGCATTAATAATGTCGGCATACCCTACAGTAGCAAAGTTTACACTGGAGGAGGCTTCTCTGAAGTTGGTGGTCAGAGTAGAGGGATTATCCCACTCCAGAGTAGTGCCATCATACAGGGGATTTCTTAAAATGGCAGGCGATATGACACTATGCCGTCCATAAACACTACTGTACCAATAAATAAACAGAATTTCATTGGGATTACCGTCAGCCTGAATACGACTTTGAAGCGTAAACGTACCTGTGCTTACCTGATAACGCAGATGAGTGCCTTTATTGTCGGACTGATTGGTATAGGATGCATTTAGGAGACTATCCACGTACCACGCGGAGGGGACTAAAATATACTGGGCAGTATCCCGGACAGTAGGCCGGAAGAATCTAATCATGAATTTCTTACTGGCCGACTTATCGTTTTTATCGATGACGGTGAAGGTTATAGTATAGGATTGGTCATTCGCTCCTGTAATTCTCATTGTGGTGTCAATCGTAAAGCTTTGTCCATTAGGAGCTGGACGACGGACATTTACGAGGTTGTTAGTTCCCGTTATGGTGTATTCCTTTAGGTCGGCGTCATCCTTACCCGAACCTTTTTGCGCAATTAGCTTGAAGCGAAGAAGGTGAGTGCGAGATGGGAGGGTCTGATCACCTATGACTACACCGGGATCGCCAGCTACGGTCAGACTCGGCCCATTCTGCTCTTTAGAATCGCCAGCTACCGTTTCTTTCTTACAGCCCACGAAGAGGGCTACACTGAGGGCCATAAGGAGGCCTGCGTTCCGCATGAGACTTGCGTACTTCATACCAAGGGCAAAGATAATGCGATCTTTGCAAATCAATCCCCCCTACGCGGAATACAAAAGTCGGGTTAGTTTCCTATCCTCCTGAGAAAAGGCCAGGAAGAGGAGGTCTATGGCTTCGGCTCCTATGCCCCTGAAAACTGTTAGGGGGAGGTGCGAGCTTTGAAGGCGCCGCCCCGCAGGGCCCTAACGCCTATGTCCCGAAGGGCCCGAGCCGTACTTAGAAGCTGACTGCGGCTCTCCACACTACACGGCCCCGCTATCCAGAGAAGGCTATCCCTTCTTTTCCAATTTCCCAGCGCGTAGGTTCCCTTAGCAAGGGAACTCCGAAAAGCCTGTACTTTCGCTCATGCGGCTATTTCTGGTGGGGCGGGGACGGATGGGCCAGCTCTTGGCTACCCTCGCTCAGGAGAAGGGCTACACCCTCACCGGCCAAGTCAGCCGAGTAGAAAACATAGACTGGGAAAGCCTTCCCGCCGATGTGGTGATAGACTTTTCGCATGCCAGCCAGGTAGAGGCGGTAGTTCGGGGTGCCCTCCATAGCGGGAAGGCGCTGGTGACCGGCACCACCGGCTGGGAAAATAAGCAAGAGGCCCTTATCGCCTGGGCGAAGAGCCTGCCGGCTCCCCGCTGGCTCTTCGCCAGCAACTTCGCCCGGGGTATCCGCCTCATGGAAACCCTCCTCCACGCCCTGAAAGAAACCTTCTCCACCTACCCCGACTGGGAGGGGGTACTCGTAGAAACCCACCACCGCCACAAAGTCGATTTCCCCAGCGGCACCGCGAAACACCTGCATACCTTTTTCCCCGCGCTCAAAGCCATCCATAGCGTGCGCGTCGGCGAGGTCGTGGGGGAACATCGCATCCTTCTAAGTGGCCCTTACGAAACGGTGGAAATCATCCATCGGGCTTATGACCGGCGGGTTTTTGCAGAAGGGGCGCTGTGGGCCGCCAGCTGGCTCCTGCGGCAGGGGCGCTACGTGGGGCCTCTGCCATGAAGTAGGCACAGGCGGATTCGCATGCCTTACCAAGAAAGCACTTCCGGAGAAATCCTTATCTTTGCGCCTGCTGCCATCTTAGCTCAGCGGTAGAGCAGCTGATTCGTAATCAGCAGGTCGGCGGTTCGAATCCGCCAGATGGCTCTTGTGCGCTGGGGCTTCTGGCTATTCCCCACAGGCCTTGCCCTGTACCTCTCCTGCAACCGCTCTGCCCTGCAAACCCCCCGAGATGAGCCTACCTATGTGGGCGATCAGGTTTGCGCCTCCTGCCATGCTGATATTCACACCGCCTACCAGAAAACCTGGAAGGCCCACTCCCTCCTCCCGGTAACGCCTGCCTTAGAGCGGATTGAGGACTTTTCGGCGCCGCCGGCCTATGATCCACACCGGGACTTTTACTACTGGGCACGTTGGGAGCGCGACAGCCTCTACATCTATGAGGCGCGTCTTCGAGGCCGGGACACCCTATACCTCCGGCGAGAACGGGTAGATTTCACCATTGGGTCGGGTCACCAGACCCGCTCGTACCTTTTGTGGCGGGACGGTTACCTCTACGAAGCCCCCCTTACCTGGTACGTGGCTAAAAAACGCTGGGACCTTTCCCCCGGCTACCACGATGGCCACAATAGCCGATTCAGCCGGGAGATCCAGCCCAGCTGTTTAGCCTGTCATGCGAGCGGCTTCCGCCCTGTGTCCAATACCTACAACCGCTACACCGAGGTCGGCGGGCCGCTCGGCTGCGAGTCCTGCCACGGCCCCGCCAGTAAGCACGTACAGAATCCCAGAGATCCCGCGTACCATTGGCACCGATGGCCGGCCGATAGGCAAATGGACGTCTGCAGCCGCTGCCACTTAGAGGGCATCACTGTCCAGAAGCGGCCCCGCTTCCACCCGGGCGACACTCTCGCCCAGTGGGCGGCTATCTTCCTCCCCGAAAAGGCTGACCTGGGCGCCTTCGGCATCGCCTCCCACGTGGAGCGGCTCAAACGCTCCAAGTGCTTTCAGTTAGGGCAAGCCTCCTGCCTCACCTGCCACCACCCGCATCCCACCACCCCCGTCCCCACCTACGAAGCGCGCTGCCAGAGCTGCCACACCACCGGCTGTAAGAACCCCGCCCATCCTACCACGGGCTGCGTCTCCTGCCACATGCCCCGGGATACCACGATCGATATCCCCCATGTGCGGTTTACAGACCACTATATCCGCGTCGTGCGGCCCGACGCCCGGCGACCCATTGCGAATCCTCCCCGTCTCCTCTGCGCTACCGAAGAAAACCCCGACTCCGCCCTCGTAGGCTACGCCTACCTCAAATGGCACACCGAAGGCGGCGAAGCCTCTGCCCTGCCCCAAGCCCTGTCTATCCTAACCCGCCACCCGCATCCGGCAGCATTCGCGCAGGCACTTTACCTCACGGGCCGCTCCCAAGAGGCCCTCCCCTGGACCGAAAAAGCCCTCCAACGCGACTCCGCCCTCCTCCTCTTTGAGCTCAAAGGCTACCTCCTCGAAGCCACAGGCCGCCTGAACGAAGCCCTCACCTGGTGGGAAAACCTCGCCAAAAAAGCCCCCCAGCACCCCGATGCGCACTTTCGCGCTACAATGGTGGGCCTTCAGCTGGGGCGCTTCACCCCGGCCACCGCCTACGAACGTTTCCAGAAAATCCTCGCCCTCCAACCTTTCAACCCCCAGTACCAGTACAACGCTGGCCTCGCCGCCTACCAGATGGGCCGCCCCGACCTCGCCCGAAAACACTGGACCACCGCCCGCCACCTTGACCCCGACTACGACCCCCCCAAAAAAGCCCTCTCCCAGCTCCCATGATCAAATACCTCGGCTCTAAACGTGCCCTCTTACCCTGGATTACCAGCGTGGTAGAGTTTATCCGGAACCATGAGCCTATCCGGACGATTTTGGACCCTTTTTCAGGCAGTGGGCGGGTGGCGCATGCCCTCAAAGCACGGGGCTTCCACGTCATCGCCTCCGACTATGCGACGTATGCCTACATCTTAGCAAAGGCCCTTGTGGAAAGCGATGCGAAGCGCTACCCCCCGGCCCGCCTTCAGCCCCTCCTGGACTACCTCAATAGCCTTCCTGGCGAACCCGGCTGGTTTACCGAAAAATACGCTGAAAAAGCCCGATTCTTCCAGCCTATCAACGCATCTCGCATAGAATCTATGCGAAAAGCTATCGATAAAATCGCTGCTCAGGATGAAAACCTCC
>JAPYWM010000105.1 GCA_028276345.1 Sphingobacterium sp. | reverse complement strand
CTTCATGGTGCAGGTGGAGCCAGTCGTAGTCTTTCAGTTTGCCCGTCAGCACCTCCTCGTCGTAAATCACATCATAAGGAATCTCGGCATACAGAAGCACCAGCTGCACCGCATCGTCCCATGGCTCGGAGAAGGGCGGGGCATAGACGGCGATGCGGGGGGCTTTTTCTAAGCGGACGACGTCCATGTTTACTTCGGGTCGGGCTATCTCGGTGAGGATGGCGGCATAGTCGGTGCCAGAGAGCTTTTCGTATGCGATGCCGCGCCGCTGGAGCTCCAGCTCTGTCCCTACCAGGTCCAGATAGGCAAAACTCCCACCCCGGTAGTTGAGTAGCCAATCCACGGGGATGCCTTTTGTCAGGAGACCGTACACTAAGCCGTAGGCGCGCAGGTGCTGGGTCTGGGTTTGATCCATGGGGATGAGAATGTACTGTGCCCATGCCAGGCCTAAGAAGGCCAGCCCGAGATACCTCATACCTCAAAGATACATAAAATCCAGTTGGGAGGTGGGTTCATTCCTGCTCAGGGGCACCCTATCTGTAGAGTGCACAGCTTGCGCGCCGCTCGCAGCAAGTTCCTATTTTTGCCGTACCTTCGTTATCATGCTCCAGTGGCTCGTACGCCTATTTGGCAGCAAGCGAGAACGGGATATAGCGCGCCTAAGACCTATCGTGAGCCAGATCAACCAGCACTATGCGGCCTTGCGGGATCTCTCTGATGCGGACCTACGGGCCCAAACTACCCGCCTGCGAGAAACCATCCAAGCTCATCTCCGCCCCCTCATGGAGAAAAAAGCCCGCATCGAATCCGATCTGCAAGCTGCCCTCAAAGCGAGCGACATCCCCACGCAGGTGCGCCTGTATGAAGAGTTAGACCAGCTACGGCTGGAACGTAACCGGGAAATCGAGAAAATCCTCTGGCAGCTTTTACCGGAGGCCTTCGCTATCGTCAAAGAAACGGCTCGCCGCCTGACCGAAAATAAACAGCTCGTAGTACCCGCTACCGACTGGGACTACCAAATGGCCCAGAAATACGGTCATATCCGCATTGAGAACGGCCAGGCTATCTGGCCCAACGTCTGGAAAGTGCGCGGCCACGAGACGGCGTGGAATATGATCCACTACGATGTGCAGCTGATGGGGGGGATCGTTTTACATGAAGGGAAAATCGCCGAAATGGCCACAGGCGAGGGGAAAACCCTCGTCGCTACCCTTCCGGCCTACCTCAATGGTCTCACCGGCCTCGGCATGCATATCGTCACCGTCAACGACTACCTCGCCAAACGCGACGCCGAATGGAATGGCCCCCTTCTCGCCTTCCATGGCCTATCGGTGGATTGCATAGACTACTATCCCCCCCACTCCGAAGAGCGAAAGCGCGCCTACCAGGCAGACGTCACGTATGGTACCAATAACGAGTTTGGCTTTGACTACCTGCGGGACAACATGGTCACTGCCCCGGAGCAGATCGTCCAGCGCGAGCATCACTACGCCATCGTAGATGAGGTGGACTCCGTGCTGATCGACGAAGCCCGTACGCCGCTCATCATCTCTGGGCCGGTCCAGCACAGCAACGATTACCTCTACGAGCAGTACCGCAACCTCATCGACCGGCTGGTCTCCGAGCAGCGGCGGGAAACCACCCAGCTCTTAGCCCAGGCCAAACGACTCATCGACCAGGGCAAAACCAAACCCGAGGAGGCCGGCAAGCTCCTCCTGCGCATCAAACGCACCACACCTAAATACCGGCCCTTCCTCAAGTATCTCGCCGAACCCGGTATCCTCCCCATCCTTGAAAAGGCCGAAGCTTACTACTTAGAAGACAACGCCCGCCGCATGCCCGAAGTCGATGAGGGCATCCTCTTCGTGGTAGATGAGAAAAATCACAGCGTAGAGCTGACAGATCGGGGGCTCGAGCGTATTGCCCAGTACGGGGAGGACCCCAGCCTGTTCATCTTACCGGACTTAGCTTCGCAGCTGAGCGAAATCGACGGCGATCCAGCCCTTTCCCCAGCCGAAAAAACCGAAAAGAAAGAGGCCCTCTACCGTGCCTATGCCGAAAAGGCCGAGCGCTTGCACGCGCTCCAGCAGCTTTTGCGGGCGTTCGTCATGTATGAGCGGGATGTGGACTACGTCGTGATGCAGGGTCAAGTGCTTATCGTGGATGAACATACAGGGCGGATTCTGCCGGGACGGCGCTACTCCGAAGGCCTCCACCAAGCTATTGAAGCCAAAGAACGCGTTTCTATCGAGGGGGCCACGCAGACCTGGGCTACCGTCACCCTCCAAAACTACTTCCGCTCGTACCACAAGCTTGCCGGCATGACCGGCACCGCTGAAACCGAAGCTAAAGAATTCTACGACATCTACAAGCTGGATGTGGTTGTCATTCCGCCTAATCGCCCCTGCATCCGAAAAGACCTTGACACTACGCTCTTCCTCTCCAAACGTACCAAGTATAATGCCATCATCGAGGAAATCAAGCGGCTGCATGCGCAGGGACGGCCTGTTCTCGTCGGCACCACCTCCGTAGAAGTGTCCGAGCTCCTGAGTCGGATGCTCAAGCTCCAGGACATCCCCCACAATGTCCTTAACGCTAAGCACCACGAGCGGGAAGCCGAAATTGTAGCTCAGGCGGGGCTCAAAGGGGCTGTTACGATTGCTACCAATATGGCCGGGCGGGGTACGGACATCAAGCTGGGGCCGGGCGTGGCGGAGCTTGGCGGACTGGCGGTAATAGGTACCGAGCACCACATGGCCCGCCGGATTGACAACCAGCTGCGGGGCCGTGCCGGTCGTCAGGGCGACCCGGGCTCTTCTAAGTTTTATGCCTCCCTCGAGGACGACCTCCTGCGCCTTTTCGGCTACGAACGCATGAGCCGCTGGATGAAGTTCTTCAAAGTCAAAGAAGACGAAGCCCTGGAAGGCAAAATGGTCACCCGCACCATCACCAATGCCCAAACCCAGGTCGAGCGGAATAACTTCGGCATCCGGAAGCGGCTCTTGGAGTATGACGAGGTGATGAATCACCAGCGGCGGGCGATTTACGCCCGGAGACGGAACGCGCTCTTTGGAGACCGCCTCGCCATAGACCTCGCCAATACCCTCCAGGATTTCGTCCATGGTCTGGCCGAACGCTACCGCAAGCCCGAAGACCTCGAGGCGCTCCAGTACGAATGCCTCCGTACCCTCGCCTTCTTGCCGGATATTTCGCCCAAACTTCTCGAGGAGCCGGTGGACGTCGTGGCCGCTCATCTGTACCAGCAGACCTTTGACCACTACCAAGCTAAGCGCCAGCGGATAAACCACCAGGTTTACGAGGGCACCAAAGCCCTCCGCATGCAGTTTTCGCAAGCTGAGTGGTTGCAGGTGGACTTCACTGCGGATGGGCAGCGGCGGCTCCCTATCGTCCTCCCCGTCACCGAAATCTTGGACACCGAAGGACAGGTCGTATTCACCGAAATAGAAAAGATGGTTTCCCTCAGCCAGATCGACGCCTTGTGGGTAGAACATCTGCGCCAAATGGATGACCTGCGCCATGCCGTCCAGACCGCCGTCTATGAGCAAAAAGACCCCCTCGTCGTGTACAAACTGGAAGCCTTCAAGCTCTTCAAAGACCTCTTGGACCGGCTCGCCCAGCAGATCCTCGGGACGCTTTTCCGCATAGAGATCTTTGAGGAGCACATGGCTAATCAACGTCAGACGCATAGGCGCCAGGATTTTTCGCGCTTGCAGGCACGTCAGGCGGGGGAAGATTACTACTTCACACAGACTACCACGGCGTCGGCTCCTGCTCCCGCCGCCCTCATGGAAGCCGAGGGCGAAGCCGTCCCGTATACGCCCCCTTCCCAACCCGGTGCACCCCTTTCTCGCCGGGAGCGCCGGGCCATGCAGCGCCATCAGAAGAAAAAACGCTCTTAGTACGCTAACTTTGCGCTGTGCGGGCAGGTATCGTACTAAGTATCCTCGCTCTCTTTGGCATCGTCGCCGCCACCTACTTCTACATGGAGTCTCGCAAAAAAACCGCCGAAGTGAAGCAGCTCCAAGAAGAAAAAGTGGACTTAGAAAGTGAGGTCAGCGAACTCAACGAGCGCGTCCAGAGCCTGAGTCAGGAACTGGAACGCAAAGACATGGAACTCAAAGAAAAGGCCGATAAGGTGGAGGCCCTCTCCAAAGAAATCCAGCAGTTACGTGCTCGCATTGCGAAATATGCCGAGGAAGGCAAAATCTCCCAGCGCCAGTTCGAGGAGATGAAGCTCAAAACCGAACAAATGGCCTATTACATTCAGAAGTATCAGGCTCGCATTCAGGAGCTGGAAGAGGAAAACAAAATGCTACGCGAGAAAACCGCTCAGCTCTACCAGGAAGTTCAGAAAAAGGAGGAGGAAACCGAGCAGGTCAAACAAGAAAAAGAGCGCTTAGAGGTCAAAGTGCGGGCCGCTTCCTACCTCAAAGCCGCTGAGTTTCGCTTTGCGCTTGTGAAAGACAACGGTAAGGAAGATTGGGATACCGAATTTCGGGCGCGGCGCATCGAACGGCTGAAAATCTGCTTCACCGTGCTGGAAAATGAAATCGCCGAACCCGGCCCGCGCACGGCTTATATCGTCATTAGCGACCCCAGCGGGAAAGTTATCACCAACTTTTCGGCCAGCAGTGGGTACTTTACGGTGATGGATACGGAGCAGCCTTACTCGGCTAAGGTGGAGTTCTCCTACCAGCGCCAGCGGCAGGAGGTCTGCGGCCTCTTCCAGCGGGATAAGAGCATGGACCTGGAAAAGGGCACTTACCGGGTAGCCGTCTTTTGCGAAGGGGTAGAGATCGGCCGGAGCACCTTTCAGGTTAAGTAGTTTCAGTGGCCTCGCATCCAGTCTGGCAGGCGGTTCGCTCGGCGCTATCTACCGACTTTCCCCATGCTGCACCGCGTATCCTCGTGCTGGATGCGTACCAGGCTAAGTTTCTCCAGTCTCAGCTTCCGGATCACCCTGTAGAAGGTCTTTACTCGTATCTGAGCCAGAGAGCGCAGTTTTCTATTGCCAGTCCGGTTGATATTTATGAGGCTTTTCAGGCAGCCCTTGCAGCTATTCTCCCGGAAGCCACCCACCAGCCCTTCTTAGAAGGGTGGAGCTATGCGCAAAACTTCGCCGAGGACATCCGGGAGATTCTTTCGAGCTTGCCTCCCCAAGAGGGCCTGGAAGCTCTCCTGAAGCCCCTTTGTGCCGCCTGGGAAGAGGTCGCCGCCGAAGAAGCCCTCAAAAATCTTTTTGCGCTTGATGCCCCCCAGGAGAGCCTTCCCTGGCTGGACGTTTTGCAGCTGCCCCGCTCTTATCCCGGCCCCCTCATCAAAGCCTTGTACGAACGCATCCCCACCCTTGCCGAAAAATTCCTCACCTACCTCTGGCAGAAAAAGCA
>JAPYWM010000104.1 GCA_028276345.1 Sphingobacterium sp. | reverse complement strand
ACCAACCAATCCCAGGGGGCCACAGCCTACGTGTGGGACTTCGGCAATGGAACCACCGCCACGGAGCCCAACCCCGTCGTGGACTTTGCCGAGCCCGGCACTTATCCTATCACGCTCGTCGCCTATAATGCCTTTGGCTGTACCGATACCGCCCGCGGCCTCGTCGTGATAGAGCCAGGCCTGGATATTTTTATCCCCAATGTCTTCACCCCCAATGGCGATGGGATCAATGACGAGTGGGGCATCCGAACCAATGGCATCCCTTATCAAGTATGGGTTTATGATCGGTGGGGCAACCTCGTCTTTGAAGGTAATGCCAGCAGCCTCTGGAACGGCCGCCATAAAAACAGCGGCTCCGACTGCCCCGAAGGCACCTACACCTATAAGCTCGTCGCTACGCTTCCCAGTGGCCAGACCTTCACCCGTACGGGCACCGTTACGCTTCTCCGCTAATAGACTGGGATTTTTCAGGCCGGCCAGCTCTCAAAAGTCACTCCATTGCTACCCCAAAAGTCCTTCTTACTCATCAGGCAGAGGGCAGCAGCCTGAGAATCCTTCTAATACCATTTTGAGGCCAAGGCTTTCTTAATGTGAAGAGGGGATGGCGGCGGCCAGCGCCCAAAGGGCGCTGGCCGCCGCCCAAATAATACCCACTGGTGCGTTTACCGCAGGAGGGTAGCATGGCCGGCTCTTTCTAAGTAACGTAGGGGGCCGTTTCCACTCAGAAGCTCCAGGCGCAGCAGGTAGAAGTAGACGCCTTCCTGGGCGGGGTGGCCTTCGGGGGTGAGGCCGTTCCAGCCTTCATTCCACGAACCGGCAAAGAGCGGCCGTCCCCACCGGTCCCAGACGGACAGCTGCCACTGGGCTACCCCCGATAGATTGTAGGGGCGAAGTACATCATTAATTCCGTCGCCGTTTGGGGTGAAGACATTCGGCATGACGCCATGACAATACGGCGTTTCTACCCAGAAGGTATCACACACCTGCCAGTGCTCGGTAGTATCACAGCTCGTCGTGTCAGTAACGCAGACAATAGTCGGGTAAGTCTGGGCCTGCGCATGGCAGTTGAGGGCTGCACACAAGCGGATCCTTAGGGGATTCTGCCCTATTATGGTAGGGTGGAAGTTCGCCCCGTAAAAGAACTCCGGACTAAAGCTGGCCCCCACATACTGAGTCGTAAGCAGAGAGAAGGTATCCGGGTCGGTGATGGTGAGGGTGTAGCAGAGGGAGTCTGGGGTAATTTCGGCTTGCCAGGGGCTGGGAAGGTCCCGGCTGATGATGGGGGGGCGATTGGGGCTTAGCGGGCGGGGCCGCACCCAGAGCGTTTCCTGCGTGGCGGGAGGGGTATTCGCACAGGGCGGTGTATTCGTTGCCGTCAGGATAATCGGGTACACGCTATCCGGACTGAGGTCACATCGCACCGCAAAGCAGAGTCGTCCCTGCAAAATAGGCCCCGCCCCCGAAGAAGGCGCAAGCTGCACACTAAGCGGCGAGCTTACGGAAATATTAAGTGGGCCGCCATTGCGGGCCGTATCCGTTACCGTGATGGGTACGCAGTAGGGATACTTGTAGAGGGCCTCGTAGGGGCTTGTGAGGGGCCAGGTCGGTGCATAGATGGCCACCGGATAAGTGGGACGGCTCTGGATGAAAACGAGCAGGGTGTCATAACGGCGGTGGAGTTCTGCGCATTGTAGCGAGTCGCGCACCTCGGCAATGAGCTGAACCCATTGATTGAGGCCGTCACAGGTAGGGCGCAGACAGACCTGGGCCTCCCAGGTCAGCTGTCCGGTGTCCGGCACCACCGACACCACCTGGATAATAGGTGGTACGGCCTGAAGGTACAGGGTATGGCGACTAACAGGCGGGCTATCTACGATGCTCACGCGAAGGCAATACAGACTCTCTGGCCGCCAAAAGAGACTATCCGGCGCTAAAAAGCGCACGAGTGGCGGGGGATTGTCGGGCAGGCGCGCACGAAACCATAAAGTATCCCGCCGAGTCGGGTAGGGCGGACACAAGCGCGTCGCTACCCCTTCAAAGACGATGCTTATGGGGGCATTCACGGCCTCACACCCAGCCCGATAACACAGCTCCCCAAAAAGCGTATCATTTCGCCAGAAAGTCTGATAGGAGACATTGGCGCCTGTAGGGGCATAGACATTTACCTGGGGCTGGGGTAGGGCAGGCGCAGCGGCTACCCAGAAAGTCGTACACGCCACACTATCCACAGGAAGCTCATAAGCGCCCTGAACGAATGGGAGATTGAGCGGCTGTAAAGTCTGCGTCAGGGTACGGGGCGGTGGCGGCAGAATCCTTACATAAATCGTATCCCGGCCGAAAGTGGTGCCGCAGCGCTCTGTTTTTTGGCCGATGACAATCAGGGGAAGGACGCGGCCGGTATCGTTACAGCTTTCTTGGCGGCAGATTTGGAGGGTGAGGGGATTCTGACTTAGGACTTGTACGGAGGTGCCTCCGGAGGGGTCAATAAGCTGATAACTAAGCTGGGCGCCGTCGGGTGGTGGAGCCGTGTCCTGAATGATAGCCTGGTAGCAGTAAGCTTGCTGGGGCGGAATCAGAATTGTATCTCCTTGCACTGTAAGGCCGAGGAGGTTGTGCGAGACGGCGGGTGGGGGGGAGGGGGGGCGGCACGGGCTGACATAAAACTGCATATCCCGTCGCACCTCGCTGAGGAGCTGGCCTTGTCGGTACTCGAAGACGGAGATGACTACGACATAGAGGCCGGGGTTAGGGGCGTTGACGTGAAGGAGGCCCGTTTGGGGATCTATCTGGCAGATGCCGCCCGGGCCGAAGGGCTGCTGCGCAGAATAGCCCGCTGCATAAACGACGGTCTGGTAGGGTGGTGGCCCCATGGGATTGTGGGGGCCGACGGTAGGCGAACCCAGAGAAGTATGCACAGCCCCCGCTCCAGCGGTATTCTGACTATGATAGGCAGCGCTGATGGCATAGACTAAGGAGTCGCCATCGGGGTCAGAGGCACGCTGGTCAAAGAAAAAGTCCCTGCCAGCACATAAAAAGAATGGCGGCCGGGTAGAGAAGCGCGGGGCGCTATTACACCCGGCGCGGCGGGCAGGGGGGATGTAGGCTAAATACGTAACGCCTTCATACAGGGGATTTTGGAGGTTGGTGATGGTGGCATTTCGGCAGCAGCGGGCCCAGGCCACATAATAGCCGCTGGGGTTAGGTGGGAGGGTATACTCAAAGCGATAGACGCCTTCTTCTAAGCAGGTCTGGGGTGTTTGGAGGAAGCAAGCCTCTACTCCACTGGGCTGCCAGGGCCCTGCCGCTGTCAGGCTCACCGAAAAATCCGCATACGCATCCCCATTCCCTTCAAAGACGTACACCCGGATAGGATTGTCATAGTCGGCGCCGGTGGGGTCCGTGCAATCCCGATACAACCACAGCTCAAATCGATACCGGTAGTTCTGCGGGTCTATGCAGGTATAGTACAGCTCCGCGCCGGCAATATGCTTAGCCAGGAGCACTGTGCCCAGTCCTACAAAGAGCTTCCAGAACCTCGTCATAAGGGACAATGCTAAGATAAGCGCTTTTAGCTTACCGCTACGTGCAGGAGGGCCTGGGCTTCGTTTAGGCGGGCCTGCAAGGTGGGGATGTCTTCGGATAGGATGATGATGTGGCCGAGTTTGCGATAGGGGGTGCTGCGTTTTTTGCCGTAGAGGTGGATGGAGAGGCCGGGGATAGCGAGAAGTTGGGAAAGGGTAGGGTAGGATGGTTTACCGGTCTGGCCCGGGGGGCCGAGGATATTAAGCAGGGCGGCGGGGGTGTGCACCTGCGTCTCGCCAAGGGGCAGCCCTAAAAGCGCTCGCCAGTGCTGCTCAAACTGGCTGGTCCAGGTAGCTCGGGTAGTAATGTGGCCCGTATTATGTGGGCGGGGGGCCGACTCGTTGATCAGCCACTTTCCCGCCGTCGTATAGAAAAACTCCACTGCCAGAAGCCCCACGATCTGCAAAGACTCCGCTAAATCCATGGCGATTTCTTGGGCTTCTTTCTGAGCCTGGGGGTCTATGTCGGCGGGGAGGCGCAAATGGGTCACCAGGTGAGCTGTCGGGTGAAAGACCGCTTCAATAGGTGGGAAGGCTTTTATTTCGCCGTGCCGGGCGCGCGCCACTATCACGCTGACTTCTTTGGCGATGGGCACTTCTTCTTCCAGAAGGCTTGGCACGGGCCAGAGCGCTTCGGGGGAAGGTACACGCTGGACGCCCCGTCCGTCGTATCCCCCGCGCCGGCTTTTCTGAATGAGGGGAAAAGGCAGGTGGATAGGCTCTCCCGGCGCCCACAGCTGAAAGCGCGGCCCCGCAAAGCCCCGCTCCGCATAATACTGCCGCTGGAGCCCTTTATCCTGACAGAGTCGCACCACCTCCGGCTGCGGGAAAACCGCTATGCCCTCCTCCCGGGCGCCCTCCAGCCCTTCCACAGAGACATTTTCCAGCTCTAAGGTCAGGAGGTTTAGTCCCCGCGCAAACCGTCGGATCGCTTCCGCTTCCAGCACAGACCCCACGACAAACTCATGCGCCAGCCCATGGCACGGAGAATCCGCACTGCTATCCAGCACATGAACTTCCAGCGCAAAGTCTATCCCCGCCTGAATCAGCATGCGTCCCAATTGCCCTCCCCCTACAATCCCCACCCGAAGCATGGCGGCTCCGGCAGGACTCGAACCTGCAACCGCGGGATTAGAAATCCCGTGCTCTATCCGATTGAGCTACGGAGCCGGACTCCCCCGCAAAAATGCATAAAAACAGGCTTTTTAGGCCAGGGGCGGGCTACGGCCCGCAAGACGTTACCTTTGCCTTATGCGACTCTTATGGAGCGTGGGCCTTATCGTACTTTCGGCAGTTATGAAGGCCCAGTTACCGCCTCTGATAGATCGGGAAGTATTTTTTGCTGACCCGAGGTTAGCGGGCGTCCAGGTCTCCCCCGACGGTAAATACTTATCCTTTTTGCGCCCTTACAATGGCGCCATGAATATCTGGCTCCAGCCCCTTGAAGAAGGCACTTTGCGGGATGCCTTTCCCATCACCCAGAGTAGCAAGCCTATCCTGACCTACTTCTGGACGCACGATAGCAAGTATGTTTTATATGCGCAGGACCGAGATGGCGATGAGAATGACCACCTGTATAGGATTGCGATTGCGGACGCCCTCCCCGGCAAAATCCCCCCGGCTACCGATCTTACCCCTCGTGAAGGGGTTAAGACCCTGCTATATGCCCTCCCCATAGACCGGCCAGACGTAGCCCTTATCGGCCTCAATGACCGGGATCCCAGCCTTCATGACCTGTACGAACTTGACATTCCCACGGGCAAACTCACCCTCCTCTATCAAAATACCGACGGTATTCTCGGCTGGGCGATGGATGCGCAAGGCCGCCCACGCTTCGCGAATAAACTCGGCCCCGAAGGCGAAACCCAAATC
>JAPYWM010000103.1 GCA_028276345.1 Sphingobacterium sp. | reverse complement strand
TAATCGATCGGTGCGGCCTCTACCATCTGGAGACCCAGTATGAACTTCCTCGGATAGGCGGCATTCAGACTTTGATTGGAGGCAACTTCCGCCTTTTTGAAATCAACTCAGCGGGAACGATATTCATCGACACGACGGGGAAGCCCTTTTGGAACTATGAGTATGGGGCCTTTGTCCAGATGCGGCGAGGCTTCTGGGAAGAGCGGCTCCAACTCACAGCGGCCGTGCGGTTTGACCAGCGGCAGTACGTGCTGCAAGGACGCCTGACACCCCGGCTCATGGCCACCTACGCCGTGGATAAGAAGGGGCACCATATCGTACGGGGCGGCTATCAGATGGGCTTTCGGAATCCTACTTCTGAGGCGCTCTTTATTCGCCTGCAGACGGATGCTCTCCTGATCGGAGCATTGCCCCAAACAGACCGGGCGCTGGGTATTGCTGGCACGAATAACTACACTTTCGCCTCCGTGAAAGCCTATCGGGAAGCCATCGCGAGAGGAGTGCCTCCGGAGCAGGCCGCCCAACTCTTACGCAGCGTCCCCATCAATGGCCTACGCCCAGAGATTGTGCATGCCTTTGAAGTAGGCACGCGGCACCAGCTCTTTGAACAGCGGCTCCTCATAGACCTCTCCTACGCCTATAACCGCTATAAGGACATGCATGGTAATATTCGTATATATGGCCCCGCAGACCCCACGCAGCAGCTTTCTCCCGCCGATGTCAATTCTAACCGCCTCTCTCCCTTGTACGGACGCTATTACAATATTCCAGGCACTCCTCAGGCACAGTTTTTCACGGTGGGACTTCAGTATCAGCTTATGCGTCATCTAAGGCTCGCAGGAGGTTACACCTACGCCCAGGCCTGGGGCCTGGAAGAGGGAAAGAGCTTAGACCCCGGGCTTATTGTGAGCTTCAACACGCCTCCCCATCAAACCAGCTTGGGGCTTATTGGCGAAGAGATAGCTGGACGCTGGGGCTTTCAAGTGTGGCACCAGTGGGTGCATGCGTATTACTTTGAGATAACGACCTTTCAGGGAATAGTGCCTACTTACAATCTCTTTCATGCGCAGGTGAGCTACCGGCTACCCCAGTGGCCAATGCAATTCCGAATAGGGGCGCAAAATCTGCTCAACTTTTATCATATAGAGGCCCGGGGTGGGCCCGCGATCGGGGGGCTATATTACTTCCAGGTGATGTATGATCGGCTGGGGTGGTGAGCCCTTAGAGGTCGGCCTCAATGCGGAGGAACCAGCCTCGGGAGAGAGGGGCACTGGCATTCTTGTAGAGGGTTGGGGAGAGACGGCTCAAAGCCCGGGCATAACGGGCTAAGGTTTGGGGAAGCCAGTTTTTGAGGCGGAGGCCGACCTCGGGATAGGAGCGGCCATCTAAGAAGGCGCCTTGGACTAAGATCGCTAGGGTGGGGGTCCAGAGGCGCGGTTTGGGGAAGCGGCTATTGGGTATTTCCCAACTGAGAAAGATATATCCAAAATGGCGGCCCCAGCGTTTCTCCGGGTGCGCCGAAAGGGTAAAGGGCTGACTCAGGAGCGCACTATGGGATAAAGTGCGTAGGTAATGATGCCACAAGAGAGGCACAGTAGGGCCGACCTGGCCGCCAGACAGACGCAAAGAGAGGTGGGCCCATCTGCCCCAGCGCCACTGGTGAAAGAGGTCAGCTTGCCAGAACCAACTGGCAGGGTCCCAGCCGGTCATAGGCATGAGCCAGCCGCCCCCTAAGCGCAGCTGAGGATACGCCGCCTCCACCCGCCAACGGAGACTCCCCCGCTCTAAAAAAGTCTCTTTTGGCGAGACTTCCAGGCCTGCTTTGAGAAGGTAGCGACGCACGGGTTCTTGGTCAGGGGCAAGCCGCTCTACGAGGCCCCCTTCCGAGAGCAACCAGAGGCGTCCCAGCAGAAAGAGCCGGGCAGAGGCTAATAGCTGCCGCTGCCGCACCAGCGACTCCCAGCCCAAGTCATACGCCCGGGCATAAAACGGCTCATAAGGGCTCTGCATGAGGGGCAGAAGCATCGGGCGCTCGTCTAAGAGGCGGGGCAGCGTTCGCTCCACCACATCGTCATGAAAGGACAGGCGCAGGAGGGCGGTCTGGCCTGCTTCTATTTCGGCGCCGTAACGCCAGGGGGTTCCCGCCAGGCCGGCTTGGCGTCTGGTGCCATACCCGCCCCATACCCGCAATCGGACCCAAGAAAGCACCTTATCGCTCGTCTCTATGCCAAGCTGCGGACGCCACCCCTCCCCCGCATGGTAAAGCAGAAAAGGCCGCAATACCAGGTTGAAGGCTCCCATGGGTATTCGCCCACTTATCAGGGAGGGGGTGTCAAAGAGGATGCGCAGACGACGGAGGTTCGTTTGCGCAATCAGACTGTCCAAAATCTGATAGGAACGAAGCTCAGCCGGTGAAAGCGCCTCTACACGCTGGCTATCCGAGAGCGGAGGTACCTGCGTTGGTAAAAGAAGCCGATCGCCTTTCCCAGGCCGGATGCCAGGCGGAATCTCAATATCCCGCAGATAGGAGCGCGTCTTGACAAGTAGCCGGAGAGAACGCTGAGAGGGTCGTGCATGTAAAAGCACTTCTGTGTGAAGCTGCGTAGGAAACCATAGCGTATCACCCAGTTTCGTATAGACCTGCTCAATAGAAAAAGCCTCAATAGATGCCGTGGTGGCCTCCGCCCAGGTGAAGTGCACTTGCCCCTGCACGCTGGCCAGCGCATAGTCCGGCACAGCCACATAAAGGTGGCCGCTCATTCCCCAGGATTGTTTCGCTGAAAGGGGGAAAAACCGAATGTGATACAAGGTATCCGCGCCCTGGTAGAGCGTATCCAACAGCTCATAGTCATAGTACGAAAAAGCCTGCGGCCCAATAGGACTGGCAAAACGCTTGTCCAAGATGGTAATCCAGCTCTCATAGAGACCAAGCGGCTGAAGTACAGTGGGGGAAAAGAACGATTGCACGGGGAGGTTGCCAGAGATGCGCTGCCGCAAAAGCTTTTCTTGCATATGGGCCGCATCCAGATAGATTTTATAGGTTTCGGTCTCCCATATAGTCAGATAAGTAGGTAGGGAGTCGCTGTCTTTTGGGCGCAGGGAGTCCGGCAGGGTGACTAAGAGCTTATTGTAGCTTTTGTAAGCATGGGAAATGTTCAGGGGGTTCCAGCGGGTGCGGTGCGCTTGAAGGCCCCGGATGAGCGGGTAAGCGGGGTTATCGCTGGCGCGGATAATGACCGGGGCAACTTCGATGGGCTTAGGGCTAAGCTGGACACGGGTGGCGTAGCTGGCAGGGAGGCGACGAATTTCGTAGCCGAGTGCACGCACTTCCAGGGTATCCGTAGGCAGGGCCTGGATAATGAAGCGGCCCTGAAGGTCAGTGTAAGTACCTTGCTGCGTGCGAAGGTTCTGAACAGTAACGAAGGGAAGAGGCTCCCCTGAGGTGTCCTGAACAAGCCCAGAAATGGCTTGGGCAGGGAGCAGCGTAAAGAAAAAGAGCAGACGCGCAGATGGAGCCAATATGATGGAGCGATAACAGGCCAGACACCTCCCCCACACCAGACCGCCGATCAGTCGCCCGCCCCCAATTACCCACACCCCACAAAAAAACACCCTTTCTCGCACACCTACCCTACCTTCGTACCTTCGTATGATGTCCAACTGGTTCGCCAGTCCCTACTATTCCCTCCTCTATGCTCACCGCAGCGACACCGAAGCCGAGGGCTTCGTTCGTACCCTCCTCACGAAGCTGGACTTTCATCCGCCTGCCCGGGTACTGGATGCTGGCTGTGGCCGGGGACGTTATGCCCGCGCTTTCGCTAAATACGGGTTCGAGGTAGATGCCATTGACTACGCAGCTGAGCCGATTGACCTTCCAGAGGGTATACGCTTCTATAAGGCCGATTATAAAGACTGGAAACCATCATACCCGTATGACTTAGTGGGTAGTTTTTTCTCCAGCTTTGGTCATACGACGAGCTGGGACACCGTGGTGCGGAGCATGAAAGCCCTGCGCAGCTTCTTGAAGCCGGGCGGCTATTTGATTTTGGACTATCTCAATATCGCTCAGCGTAATCCGACGCCCCAGGAAGTGCGAGAGATAGAAGGCATTCGGTTTGAGATTGCGCGGTGGCAAGACTCACATGGGCTGTATAAACGGATTCGGGTGCGGGATGGGGAGCGGGAAGAGGTATATGAGGAGGTGCTCTACAAGCTGACACAAGGCGATCTGGCCACGCTGGCCGAACGGGTGAAGCTGGAAGTGATAGCCTGGTGGGGAGATTACGAGGGGAGGCCTTTTGCAGTAGAGGAGAGTCCACGGTTGATTTTGGTGGGGCGGGCGCCGTTGTAAGAGCGCTGAGGGCTGGGGAGCGGGTGTAGGGGCGGGGCGACGCCCCGCCCCTATGCTCCTTGGCTTTCCCCCCGAAAAGCTACCGCAGCTTCACCCAGCGCAGATGCCGATCCGCTACCCGCACCACATACACCCCTGCCGATAAATCAGCCGGCAGTTCCAGACTGCCTACCGTCGTGCGCCCTTCCCACACGACGTGGCCCTGTACGTCCACCACCTGCACCGGCAGGTCTGCCTGCGACGCAATTAGCCACGCTGTCCCCTGCGAAGGATTCGGCCGCACCTGCAAGAGTAGGTCCCCCTCATGCACTATCATCGCCTCCACGACATTGGAAAGAACCTTCGCCTGACCGTCTCTGCTCATCGCTACCACCTGATACAGATACAGCGTCTGAGGCACTACGTCGCGATCCACCCAGCGATACAGGAGCGCCGAACCGCTTTGTCCGTAGAAGTTTTCGGGGGAGAGGGTAGCTACGCTGCGCCAGAGGCCTTGATTATCCCGGCGGCGAAGCTCATACGCCTGCACCGAGCCTGGCGGCATGCCCTCCGCTGTCAAAGCAAGCTGAATGTCATCCCCACGAACCTGTGCCCGCAGGATGAGCTGCTGGGCAGGCAGAGGTTGGGTGCTTTGAGCGACGGCAAACTCAGAGAAGTCGGGTACATTCAAGCGACCGGTCTGGCTGGCCTGATCGTAAGGACTTCCTTCGCAAACTCCCTCAAAGTCAAAGACCGCACCCGAGCCCGTGGGCCGCTTCACAATCGCATAACTTAGCCCCACAGCATTCGTATAACCCCTCGAAAAGACCCGTAGATGGTAAGAGGAAGCGGCGCCTTGGGTACGGTTGATGACCCAGTAACCATGGTCTAAGTTGGGCAAGGTACCAAAGGGCGCCCCACAGTCGGTCTTCACCGCGCAGGAGGGCGGCGCTCCCGGCCACAAGTAAAAGGCTGCTGTAATCTCTTGCGTAGCGGGCACATTGTCAAACTGCAGCTGGGCCAGCTCATATCCCCGCCCACTGGGGAAGTCCCCCACCGGTAGATAATACCAGCCGTCTATGGCCGCTGTATTGACCTTTCGACGGAGAACCCCTGAAATGTAGC
>JAPYWM010000102.1 GCA_028276345.1 Sphingobacterium sp. | reverse complement strand
GGTCTTCATTTCTTATCGCAGTGTAACTTCCAGCCGTACGCTTACCCTGCATAAGTACAACGCCGACTGGGTTCATGAATGGAGTCTCGACCTGTATGATCAGGATACGGGCGAAGAGCTGACGCAGCTGGCGGTGGTAGATACGACTATCTGGGTTTTCACACAGCTTCTACGCGAAAAGCAGCTGAGCCTTTTAGCCTATGAAATCACCCTTGGCGGAAAAGTCATAGCCCGAGCCCGGGAAGTGCTACGTCTCCCTCTCGCTGACGAGAAGCGGGTAGAACTCACGTACAGTCCCAACCGGCAGTGGGCCTGCTTGAGCTTTTCCATACGGCGGCCGGCGGATAGCTTAGATCAGATTGGCTATTTCGTGGTAGGCGTGGATACGACGTTCGGCGGGGTGTGGACAGCCCCCTATACGGAGCGTGATCTGGAAATCCGGCGTCCCCTTCAGCCCGGCTATGATGGCACCCTCTACGCACTGGGGAAAGTCCGCGAGCGCTCATCCCCGTATCCGACTTATGTGCTTTTTCGTTATGTCCCCTGGGAGAACCTCACCCTTCAGCTGCCCCTGGAAGTGGGCGAGGTGTATCTGATTGAGCCGACTTTTCGGATTGAGCGGCAGAGCATCCGCGTAGCGGCATTTTACTCGGAGCGGCGCGGCATGCAGGTGCGGGGCCTCGTCTTTGCTGACGTGAGGTTGCCTGGCTTCTTTCTCACGATTACACAAAAAACGCCCCTTACCCAAGACATCCTTCAGCGCTACCTCTCCGAGCGGCAAATCGCCCGGGGACGCGGTATCCCAGACCTCTACTTAGACTATCTCATCCCCCAGCGCGAAGGCGGCGCCATCCTGATTGGCGAACAGTTTTACATCACGACGATGACTTTTCGGGACTTTTATGGCTTCTGGCAGACGCAGGATGTCTATCACTATGATGATGTGCTGATTTTTTCGGTGGACTCGATAGGGGAATTGCAGTGGGTGCGGATCCTGCCCAAGTCGCAAAGCAGTGCTAATAGCACCGAGCTATCCTATGGCCTGCTGGTGGGGCCAGAAGCCGTGTATTTGATATACCGCGCTTACGAGCGCGGGGTGGGAAGTCAGATTTTTATCGTGTCGATAAACGAGCGTGGGGAGATAAGCTCCCCGCGACCGCTGATTCAGGGCTTTCGGCCCAGTGATGTCTTTTACCGACGTTATACGAAGCAGCTGAGCAATACCGAGGGGCTCATAGCCTATTACCGTCAACGGACGGGGCAGTTTATCCTGGTGCGGTTAGAGCTCCAATAAAAAAAGGCCCTGCTCCACCATCCTGGGGGAAGCAGGGCCCACGCTTACTTGGTAGAGCGCCTTAGAAGCGCACCGTGACCGTGTCCAGGCCGAGGGTATCGCCTTGCGGACGCACGAAAGCCAGATAAATATCCCAGTCGCCAGTCATATTGAAACCAACCTGCCCCTTATAGAGACCAAAGCTGTTAGAGACGGGCTGGGCCGGTTGGTTTCCTTCGGCGCCGTGATCCATGCTGGGCATCCACGTTTTTAGCTGGACGACCTGGACCATATCCGAGGCCGACAGAAAGCCATCGAGCCTATCATGCGGTATGGTCATATCCCGCCGATAGACATACATGCGCACGGGCACGGTGCCCACCTTGAAAGCCCCCTCAGGCCGGAATTCGTACAATAGTCTAACCTGCCCCATGCTGGTATTGAACCCCTTTACGCGCACCCAGCCGTTGGAATGGGGATACACACGCAGGTCGGCCGTGGCGGTGTCATTCCCACCCAGGATCACATGGAGCTTCCAGGATTCCGTGACATTGCCATTCGCATCTACTGTCGAGGGCATCTGAAAGAAGGCTTCGGCATAGAAGTAGCCATCAGGCGCTATACCGTCGGGCTGCTTCGTGGGACAAGTGTGCTTCGTTGAGGTCATGTACATCATCGGCAAGAGCTGGACATCGTTGCCCGAGTAGCCCTCTACCTTGATGCGGAAGCGATTGTAGCCCTCACGTACCTGGCCGTTTTGACTCGGATGCAGGAGGGCCTCCACATGAACACGCACCCCCTGCGGCGAGCTTCCATCCGTGACCGCCACCCATGCAGAGTCAACAGGGTTTGGGGAACCTCCAGAGGGCTGGTCTTTCTCTTTCTTCTTACAGCCGCTTAAGAGGTAAGCGGCACTCAGGGCTCCCAGGAGGAGCCATCTTGCTGCTATCGGCACGCGCATCATAGCGCTACAAAGGTACAGAAACAATTTGAAATGTAACGTCTCCGTCTGGCCAGGCACGGCGTGTACCTTTGCCGAGTGCGGGTGCTCTACTTGACGTATGATGGGCTAACGGACCCCTTAGGGCGGTCGCAGATTTTGCCTTATATAGTGGGGCTTCGGCGGCGCATAGGGGAAGTCTTCGCACCGGACATCGTGAGCTTTGAAAAGACAGAACGTTACGCGGCTTCGGGCGAAAAGCTTCGGGAGATGCTATCCACAGAGGGTATTGGCTGGTACCCACAGAAATTTCACACAAAGCCGCCCTTGCTCTCCAAGGCTTACGACGAGTGGCGTTTTTTTCAAGTAGCTTGGAAGCTAACAAGGGAAAGAAGCTACGATGTCTACCATGCCCGTAGTTATGTAGCGGGATGGGTAGCGCATCGGCTCAGTGCCCGAACCGGGCAACCGTGGATTTTTGACATGCGGGGCTTCTGGGCGGATGAGCGGCGGGATTACGGCTTCTGGCCTCAAGGCCATCCCCTTTACAACTATCTCTATCACCTGTGGAAAAAGCGCGAGCAGACTATGCTAAGGGCCGCCACCGCCATCATTGTCCTGACCGAAGCTGCTAAGGAAGTGCTCCTTTCATGGGGCATTCCCCCCCAAAAAATCACGGTCATCCCCTGTGTGGCCGACTATGAGTTCTTTCATTTAGCGCCGGCTCAGCGCCAGCAGGCTCGTCAATCTATTCGAGAAACCCTCAACATCCCAGCCGATGCTACCCTTCTTCTATATAGCGGCTCCCTCGCCTCTCACTATGCGCCTGGGGACATCGTGGATATATTTGAGGCCGCTTACAGAATAGACCCCAAAGTTTTTCTGCTGGTGCTGACGCCGAATGAGACTTCCTCCCTGGAAAGGCTCATTCAGCAGCGAGGGCTTCCGCTTTCGCAATATCGGGCGGCTTTCGCCTCCCGTATGGAAATGCCCTCCTACTTATCCGCTGCGGACGTAGGCATGGCTACGGTTCTGCCCACCTTTGCCAAGGTAGGCTCTTCCTTCACTAAGGTAGCCGAATACCTCGCAGCAGACCTCCCCGTCATCGCTACGGCCATCGGCGACGTAAAAAAACTGGCCGGGCAGTTACCCGGCCTTTTCCCTTATCAGTCTCGGGAGGAAATCCCCAGCGTGGTGGAGCGGGTGTTTCAGTTTCTCCGACAGGAGAGATTCACGCTGCCTGCGCCACTCTCCGTGCTCACGCGGCCTATCCTGAGCTTAGAAGTCGGGCTGGACCGCTACCAGGCTGTGTACGAGGGGCTCTTTCAGGAAGAAGAGCGCCGCCGTGTGCTCACGACATGAATCGCCAACCCTAAAAGGAGCGTTACCCCCACCGTCATCGCTACCAGCAGCCAGAACGTCTGCCGCAAAAAGCCCGCCTCCTCCTGGGAGAGAGGACGGACTTCGCCGGGGTACTTGATGGCCTTCTCTTCGGCAGAAGCGGATGAGGCGGCCGCCGAAGCTACTGGCCCACTCGTCGACGCCGACGTACTGACATTCAGGTAAGCCCAGAGCGCCTCTATGTCTTCCTGCGAGAGGTCTGGATGCGGGGGCATCACCTGTTTATTGTAGGCTTCGTAGACTTCTACGGCTGCCTTATCGCCGGCCTGAATGAGCGCCTGTGAGTTCAGGACAAACTGGGCAAACCAGCTTTTCTCCCGGCGCTGGCTAATCCCAGCCAAGGGCGGCCCAATGAGCTTCTGCTCCAGTTTATGGCAGGCAGCACACCGCTGCTGAAATAGGTTCTTTCCCTTGTCTTCGCTTTGGGCAAGTGCCAGGCCAATAAGGCCTAAGCTTATCCAGATGACGAGCGTTCGCATAAGCTTATCAGTTTTTGAAGGTGTTTTCGGGCTTTTTCAAGGTCGGTGCTGGCGTACGGCCCGTAGACCTGGCCCTCGCAGCCTATTAAGAAGAAGGCGTCATTGTGGAGAATCTCCGCCTGGCCGGGAAGGGTAGTAGCCGTTACGCCAAAAACCTCCCGCGCCATGAGGAAGGCGTACGGTTGGCTTTGTGGGCGCACATACCGCCACGTTCGCCCAGCCACAGCATAAGCTGACGCATAGGTGGTGAGCACCGCACCCGTGTCCCGTTCTGGGTCCAACGAGATAGAAAGCGCCGCCACCGGCGCCCCTACTTCTACCCCGGAAAGAAGCTCCTGCATCACGCCACTAAGTCGGGGACAGACCGAGGGGCAGCGCGTGTAGATGAAGGCCAGAATGACCACGTTCCGGCGCAGGCTCTCTAGCGCAAAAGGACGACCTTCTTCATCGGTAAGCGGATAGGCAGCGAGTCGGGGCCAGAGGGGCTGCGGCGACGCCGGCTCGGGTAGGTGCTCCCGTTCATACCAGGAGAACCCGCCTACCAGCAGCGCCGCTCCCGCCAGAACCCCATACAGCCAAGCCGCCGACCTACGCATGCGCGTTAATTTTTGACTTTGACGACGGGCACAGGGTTGTCCGGGTTGTAGGGCGGGGCGCCTTGCGGAGTGCCAAGGGCCTGTCTGAGGGGCACCCAGTACGAGACGATAATCAGAATCACCGCCACGACCAGCCAAGGTCGCAGACGGGCAACCAGGTCGGCTTCGAGGGCCTCTTCGTGGAGGCTCTCCGCTGTGGGGAAGCTCAGCACACCAGCGGAGGCTTCGGCCTTCCCCAGTAGGGTACTAAAAAGCACCGCCAGATAAATCATAAAGGCCATAGTGAGGATAGTGGCGCCTATCCCCGTCAAGAAGGCGGTAGGCACCCAGTCTGCCCGGAAGTGCGGCGAGGAAGGGTCTAAGTACGAGAGGCCCATATTTGTGCGGCGCGGCTGCCCCATAAGCCCGCCGTACATCATCGCCGTAGAAAATACCATCAGCCCTAAAATCCACAAATAGGGCACAGCTATATTCCAGCCTTTGAGACGAATGGGCTTGCCCGTCAGCTGGCGAATCAGCTCTAAGCTCATCCCCAGAATCATCAGGAATACAGGCCCCCCTACCGTCATGTGAAAGTGCCCCGAGATAAAGCCGGTATTGTGAATGGTCTGGTTGATATTGTATGAGGCATTGACAATACCCGTCAGCCCCCCATAGATAAAGATGAGCAGGCCGGCAATGCTATACGCAAAGAGCGGCCGGTCCGCATCAAACCAGGGAAGCCGCCACATCCAGCCAAAGAGGCCCTTTCCGCCCCGGCGAACGCCCGCATACTCCAGCGAGGCCGC
>JAPYWM010000101.1 GCA_028276345.1 Sphingobacterium sp. | reverse complement strand
AGTGCCAGGCGTAGCGCCGGTCTTCCTTGGCGATGAGGAGGGGAGCTAAGCGCTCAAGTGCCTCCTCAGAGGGTGGAAGGCGCCACTTGTCGTCCGAAGTAAGGCGCACATGAAGGGGATAGCCCGCTTCATCCACCCACATAGGACTCAGATCAGGAAGCGCAGGCGCTGCTTCCCACCAGAAACTCAAAAGAAGCAAAGTAAGCCACACACCGAGGAGAACCGCAAGCCAGCGCATACGACAGGCCCTTAGCGCGGAGAGGCTCCGCGTATCGCGTTTTTAGAAGGCCGGGGCCTTCCACCATCGGGCCGCTGTGGTCCCCTGTATGGTCGGCGCATACATCGCCATAGCGCTAATGGAAGGGATTTGATACCGGCCGGGATAAATCAGCCGCAGGGGCAGTTCTATCTGGGCCTCTTCTTTTTCCAGGGTGAAATAGCCCAGGAAGCGGTCTTCCCGCAGGTCGGTGTAGTCCCAGGAGAGGCCCTGGGCAGGGGGATAGCGGCTCTCCTGCGAGAGGGTAGCCCGATCCAGCATGAAGCCGGACGGGTAAGGCACCGTGAGGGCGACATTTTCCAAGCGGGCACGAAGCTTACTGCGGATCCGAATCCGCCACACATACTGCTGGCCGCCCCGCGGGATGATTTCATCGGTGATAGTGAGGCCTTCCGAGACGGCCGGCGGGGACGTGATGGGATAACTTTCGCCCCAGAGGAGAACGTAAAGGGTGTCTCGGCCTGCCCGCAGGCGAAGGGTTTTGCCTTCCTGCTCACGCACCGATCGGCTCCACACCGAACCCTCTAAGGTGAGCGTCTGCTGGCCGAGCGTAACCTGCCCAGAGAGATTTCCCCGCCCAGCCGAGTGGCGCCGCTCGTATGTCAAGAGCACCCACGCCGCTTGATGCGTGGAGAGGTACGGCTCACGTAAAAACGCCCCCACCTGCTCATCAGAAATCCCCCTGAGCCCGGTGGTGTCTACAAACGACTCCGCATACAGGTAGCGCATCACGGGTGACGCATAGGAGGGCTCTCGCTCCATCTTCTCACTGAGGGGAAGGCGAGCCGGGAGGGTGGGCATGCCGGATAGATTGAAGGCGGCGCGCCAGAAGGCCCGCACCATCGGGTCTTGCCCTTCCTCTACTACTTTTACCGAAGGAAGGAGGGCTTTGGCCTGAGCCCCTCGCCACCGCGCCAAAAGAAACGCTGCGTAGGCCGCCTCATACTGACGGGGATGCTTATTTCGGGCTATCCACTCCACATCCGTCTCCAAGCGCGATAACAGCCGCTTCGCCTCCTCGTACCCGCTCTCACTGGCCTCTATGAGAAAGTGTGTCACATAGAGCGTTAGCCAGGGCACTGCGGAACCGCCAGGCCAGAAAGCATACCCCCCATCCCCGGCGCGGTAGAGGGGCAGCTGCCCCAGCACATACCGCACGTGCTTATCCACGCTATCCGCACCCCCCGGGTAAAACGCCGCAGCCACAGACCGGAGCTTGAGCGAAACAAACGCCTGCGAGGTAATCTGCTCTGCACACCCATGCGGAAACCGCAAGAGATCCAGAAGCACAGGGCCTATTTCATCTATGGGCGAGGCAGAAATAAGCACGTTGGTCTCCCCACGGGGATTGTAGAAAAAGTCGGACGGCAGATTCAGGACGGTATCGGTGCCGGGAGGTAGTCGGAAAGCTTCCTTGAGGGTACGGGGTGCTGCCGCTGGCCGAATCCGAATTTGCCGCTCCTGCGCCAGCTCCTCATTCACATAGAGCGAAACCGTCGTAAGCCCCCAGGGCCGATTGGCCTTGTAACGGATATTGACCGTCTGGACGCCGCCAGGCGATAGGGAGAAGCTACCCTCTTTGGGAACCACCTCTACCGCATTCGGGCTAGAGGCAATCCGCCAGCGGCCGCTCTGGGGCTGACCGGTGGTGTTACGCAGAACGAGATTCGTCTCAATCTCCTCCCCGCCGGCTATGTAGAAGGGCACGCCCATTCGGCCTATTACGGGCGCGGCCACTATCGTAAAAGCCTCTGCGCTGCCATAGACACGCTCTTCCACGAGGTAAGCCCGCCACCGCACCTTGCCCGAAAAGGCCGGCGCTATAAAGGACACCTCTGCCCTACCCTGCCCATCCAGCTGGAGCTCCCGCTCAAACGATAGGGTCTGCTCATAGGCTTCCGCCCCTATGAGGGAGGCCAGATCACTGGCATCATAGGCCACGTCGCCCCCAATCACCTCCTTGCCCCAGCTGGCCACGAAAGGGAGGTGCTCACTGACACGCACGGTGTGGGCCCACTTCTGGTAAAATACTTCTTCGGGACGCTGGGGCTTGTGGGCTTGTTTGATCCAGACGCCTTCGTCCAGGCCAGTGACCAGCACCCGGGCACGGGGATGTTTGGGCGCCTCTATGCGCAGGGTAATAGGTGTCCCCGGCTTAGCGCGCTCGGGAGCCGTCAAAGTCAGGGAGGCTATCCCATCAGGCCATGCCACAGGAAGGTATATCATCCCCCGCGAGGTGGGGAAAGGCACCGCCTTCTCCCCAATCGCATGAAAAGCCACCACGTGCACATACACGCCCGGGACGTACTCACGCGGGAGCTTAACGTTCACCGTAGCCGTACCGGTAGAGAGGTCTACCCACTCGTGGTGCCAGACCCGCTCACGCTCAATCATGAGGAGGGCCTTACCGGGGAGGGGGGCTTTCAGGAGGAGGGAGACTTTAGAACCTGCTTTCGGGGCGGAGTCCTGCGGCTCAATAAGGATACGCTCTTCCATTGCGCCTTTGAGGGCAGAGGTGCCCCAGCCCCAGGCTTCTATCTCGTAGTGGGTAGGATGCTGCTGGCGAGGCGCCCATAGCAGGACTTCGTACTTTGCTCCCTGCTGCGGCGTAAAGGTCAGTTCGCCGGCTCCATCCCGCACTTCTACCTTCGTGCGGAGCACCCGCCGCCGACTTTCCCGATACTCCGGCCGATACTGCTCATAATAGCTCTCATAAAGCTGGTACTGGTAGGTTACTTCCCACACTTCCACATCGACGGGATAGGTGCCTTTGGCCAGCTCGGTGTAGTTTGGTCCGCCCAGCGCCCGCAGCGTCAGCGTAACCGGCGTACCGGCATTCACCCACTGCGCGTCCCGCCGAACCCCCACCAGAATCGGCTGCGTAGGCTGCCGGAAAAGCCGCCCGAGATAGTTAGGGCGGTTCTCCTCGTCGTAGAGGAGGATTTTCGCATCTATTTCGGCCAGGCCCATGGCGGGCAGCGCAGGAAGGGGGACCTTCGCTTGCCCATTGGCATCGGTCTGAAATGCCGTAGGCCGGAGAAACTCATCTTGGAGCTTGTCAGGCAGGCGTACCTCCCAGCTATAACCCTGGGCAAGGGGGGTTTCCGGGATGCCCGAACGAAGCCGCGCCGATACCTCCCCTTTCTGAAAGCTCGCTACGGCCCCATACAGGTACCGCCCCATCAGGCTCAGCACCGGCTGAGAAGCCGTAGCAAGCACCTCCGCATCTATTACCAACCTATCCGCCCGGAAAAACTCCACCTGAAGCGGATACGACCACGTATAAGGCTCCCTCTCCCCGTCGTCTTCGTCACCACCATAGCGGCTCGTGGAAGCGTCTACTGACACCGTCAGATTATAGGTGCCGGTGGGAGCGGCTTGCGGCAGGGCGTAAACAAAGTGAAAATGGCCATTCTCATCCAGCACGCGGGGGGCTTTGTAAATGTCCACGAAGTTGGGGTCTCTGAGGGCTATGCTAAACTGGGGATAGCGAGTGGGATATTTCCAGTCGTGGGTACGCATATAGAGATGAAGGCTGATGGTGTCGCCGGGGCGATAGAGGGTTCGGGCACCGGTGATGTAGAGGTGGTAAGGCACTCGGCCCGGGTCAAAGCCATCGGTGGGATAAGGCCATTCAGGGGGACGGAAGCGCCCCAAAGGCAGAGAGAGCATCTGGCCTCCCCGCTGCGCTATGACGGCATGGGCTTCCGTCAGCGGGGGTCGCTCGAGAAGCGCCGCGCCTTCCCGCCCTGTCGTGCCCTCATCCAGTACCTGGCCAGCCGGGGATACGAGACGAACCTTCACCCCCGAGAGGGGCCGACCCTTCTCTTTATCTATGGCAGCCACCCACACTTGCCTATCCCACACCCGGCTTAGGAGGTACCAGTCCGACACCACAAACCAGGTATATATGGCGTTCCAGTGCATACTCTCTGGAATCAGCCTGACATAGTAGGTCCCCGGTTCCAGCTCTTTGCCTAAGGCACGCAGGACGAGACCACCCCGATCCTGGACTGTGGGAAAATAGGTCACAGGGTAGTTTCCCTCCAAGATGGGCGATCCGTAGTACTTTAGGTCACTTGGGCTTATCCATCCGTAACCGCCCACCGCCTTCTCCAAGAAAAGCCGTTCATTATCGGGGTGGATGCGCCAGAGGGTCACGGAGAGATTTTTAATTTTTGGGCCGGTGACGAAGTGTAGGCCCTGACCACGTGCTACGTAATGCACATCCCGCTGAGACCAGGCCAGTGCACCCAGCGACGGTGGCGCCAGCTGCAAGGTTTCCGCCTGCGCCAGCCCTTGCTGACCATCCGGGTAACCTGCCCGCAGATACACCGCAAAAGACTGCTCCGGCAGCTGCCCCAGATACAGCCGCGTCTCTATGCCCCGAACCTCCAACTCCCCCACCTCGGCACCCTTCCCCACGCTCACATAACGGGCCACCTCCCCTGCATGGGCCTTTATCGGGCGATTACCTCGCAACCGAATAAAATAGCGCCCTCCCTGTACATCTACTTCTGCTTGCCGCAGCTCATAGCGTCCATAAGCCCCGGCCTTGATCTCCCCTTGATAGAGGGTTTGTCCGCTGTACGCCACCACCAGCTCCCCATCAAAGGGCTCTTTCGCCGGGCGCGCAGAGACAGCAAGGTATTCCCGTGACCCTAACTCCACAAAGCGCACTAAGTCCGCCTGGCCCCACTGCCCCTTAAAATCGCGCTCGGAAAGCTCGGCATTGGCACGCAGGTAAATGGCATGGTGGTACGCGTCTGGCTTTTCTTCCCACAAATAGCCTCCCTCCGCCTGTACGATAGCGAGCGGCTGGGTGAAAAACCGCGCTTTCGCCCCCGCAAAGGGACCGCCCTCCCCTATGAGCATGTACTTCTGACCGGCTTCCAAGCCGTCGCCCAAATCAATAACGGCCTCCGTCGGCCCCAACCAGCTCACCCGCAAAATCGGTATCCCCGGACTCAACCGAAAAGGGATGCTCCCCCTCTCCAAAGGCTCTTTCAGGGGGTCTTTCCAGCGCACATGCAGAAAGCGTGTCCCCGGCGGAAGTCCATCCGGCGGCTGCATCACCTGAAATCCGCGCAGACCCGCCCCGGCTATAAACCATATCAGACCAACTACCAGCACTGACCCGATGAGCGCATATAGCCACCAACGCTGACCCATGCAGCAAATATACAACAGTATGCACGTAACCTGGGCACGAGC
>JAPYWM010000100.1 GCA_028276345.1 Sphingobacterium sp. | reverse complement strand
CCTCATTGAGGCTTACGCCTATCTGGGATATTACTACTACCTGCAGGCCGAAAATACCAAGTCCAAAGAAGCCTACCAGAAATCCTACGAAGCCTACAAAAAACTTCGGGAGTTAGACCCGCAGAATGCGCAGGCCGCTCAGGCCCTGCCGTACTTAGAAACTCGTATTAAGTGAGTATGCTGCTCTACGCTGTGCAAGTGGAGATAGACGAGGAGATAGCGGAGGCATGGCGCCGGTGGATGAACTACACGCATATTCCGGAGGTGATTGGGACGGGGTATTTTCGGGGCTATCGGTTTGGGGAGGTGGTGGAGCCGGCGGCGCCGCAGGGGAAGCGCCGCTTCCTCGTGCTGTATGAGGCGCCGCATGAAGCGCATCTCCAGGCTTATCTGGAAAAGGAGGCGCCACGCCTAAGGGCGGCTTATCCGCCGGAGTTTCAGGGGCGCTTCGTCGCCAGCCGGTGGGTGTGGAAGATGTCGTAATCATCGGTGGGGGGCCGGCGGGTTTAGCCTGCGCCTGGCACCTTGCAGAGGGCGGCCTCAGCCCGCTCGTCTTAGAAGCGGCTCCCTTCCCTCGCGACAAAGTCTGTGGGGATGCCCTCAGCGGAAAAGTCGTCTCGGTTCTGCAGCGCTTAGGGGGAGAAGCGCTCATCCGCCAGATGGCGGCCGAGTCCTTTGTCCTGCGCGCTTCTGCCTTGGTATTTGTCAATGATAGGGGGGATAGGGTGCGGCTTTCCCTTCCGGGGGAGGTAATGGGTTTCACGGCGCCGCGCTATGCCTGGGATGCCTGGCTCTGGAGCCAGGCGCCCCGTAACATCCGCCTTCGGCCGAAGACCCCCGTCCTGCGCATAGAACGCGCAGAGCGGCACTGGGTCATCCACCTCCCGCAGGGGGAGCGACTATATGCCCGGTATCTCATCGGAGCCGATGGGGTCGCCTCCAAGGTGCGTCCCTGGGTCTATACGTATCGGCGCGCGCGCCGGCCGCCCGTCTATTCGGCTATTCGGGTCTATGCAGCGTATTCTGTAATGCCCGGCGAGCTGGAGCTTCATTATGTGCCGCCGTATTTGCCGGGGTACTGGTGGGCCTTTGCCATGGCGGGCGGGCAGGTGAATATCGGTATTGGCGGGCCGCCCCAGATCGCCCGAAGCGTCTCGTTTCGGCAGGGTATTCGGCATCTCCTCGGCGAAAAAGCTCCAAAAGCCATAGCTGGCCATGGGATTCCGCTTTATCGGGCGGGGGCGCCCCTTACCGCTCCCGGCTGTGCCCTCATTGGGGATGCCGGCCACCTCGTCGACCCCTTCACTGGCGAAGGCATCGGCAATGCCCTCCTGAGCGGCTATCGCCTCGCCCAGGCTATCCTCAGAGCCCAGCCGGCAGACCTTTTCACCTGGGATGCCCGAGACACGTATGAAAAGCCCCTCCACCACGAGCTCAAAACCGAAATGCGCGTCAGCACTTGGCTCCACCGCCTGAGCCGCTCCCCGCTCATGGTACGCTGGCTTCTGCGTCGCCTTAGCCAGCGCCCAGACCTCCAAAAAACCCTCCAAGACATGCTCTTCCAGCCCGAAAAACGTCTTGAGCTTTACTCGCCAAAGTTCTACTGGCAGCTCCTGGGCTTTTAGGCAAAAATACCCCCGCACATACGTAGCGCCTCCTCACCGCAGCGCCATCTATCCCCTAAATGCGCAAGTTCATCCTTCCCTGTCTGCGGTGCCGGGGAGACCACCCCTCACTCCTCCAGCCCCACCGCCTCCACCTCGCCCGATAGCTCCGATAGGCTCTCCTGCACCGCCCGTAGCTCCTCGGCACTGAGACCCCACACCTGCGCCGCCTGCTGGTCTATCTCCGCCTCTATCACCCGCAGGCCCTGCGCATCCCCCCTCGCCGCCGCCGCATGCGCCTCCTTAGACAGCTCCGCTAACCGACCATGCACAGGATTTCCCGGATCAAAACGGGGAATGCGAGCCTTCTCTAACACATTAGGCGATCCAAACCCTCCTGTGCCATGTACTGCGGTCGAAACAATAACTAACCGCCAAGGGCATGAATTCACGACAGCACAGAAGTAGTGGGCTTCGGTAAAATCAGTAAAATCTACCAAAGTCGCTGTTTCTATCGGCACAACAGGTTTATGTTCACCAGCAACATTTGCATGACCTACTACAGCCGCTGTAATGTCATTTGCTACCCGCGTCCACACCACCTTCCAGGGGGCGAAGGTGTAGGGGCCGACATTGAACATGGAGTAGAACGGCCCTGTTTCCACGATGCGATTGTTTTTATCTTTGCGGGTGAAGTAACGTTTGAAGGCGGCGCGCTTCCGCAGCACCTCCTCAAAGCGCTTCAAGTAGCCGTAGGTGCGGGGATAGTTTTCCTGCAGCCATTCTTCGCTGTAACCTCGCCGTTTTTCTGGGTCTTGCACCATCAGGATGTATGCCGAAGGCTCTGCTTTCCAGCGCTGCACATCCCGCCCGCGCAGAAGGGGATAGAGGAGGTCGGATTCCACGGCTTCAATGACCTCGGGCACTTGGACTTTGGCGCCTTGGGTAAGGTTACGTACCAGCACGAGGCCATCTGGCCGCCGGTCTATGATTTCTACCCAGTAGACGGCGTTGGCACCGCCGGTGTTAACTCCCTCATGGGCTTTGTAATCCGACTTACCCCGCACTTTGTAGATGGCCGTGAGGGCATGGGGATGAGCGGTGAGCCAGGGGGAGGTAGGGTCGTTGGGGTCTACCGGCTCAGCGGCGAAGTGTAGGCGCACCGTAGCGCTGAGGACCTCCGCCAGCGAGCTATCGTAGGTGAAGCGCACCCCTTTTTTCTTTCGCCAAAGGGTATAAGGGACGGGATAAGCGGTCGGCCCCCCTTTTTTCAAAACCATTACGGCCGTGCGGTTGGAGGCGCCCTCAAAAGGCTGAAGCGCCACCATGTCATCCACATGGAGAACCTGTAGCGGCACAAACTGGTTGTTGGGTTGCGGGATGCGGAACCGACGAAAGCCTTGGCCCGAGCCTGCCGTTTTGAAGACGGATTGGGTGATGATAAAGCCGAGTTTCCCTCCTGTCCGAAGCAGTCCATCCATAACTGTGAAGGTCATTAGCATGGAGATGTCCTTTTTCCCCTTGCCCAAGATCGTATCCATCCCGCCGTGAGGAAAAAGTCCGTATCGTTCCCAGACAGGCTTAATACTCTGGCGATACCCATCGGGGAGGTGTTCCCAGTTGATCCAGGGGGGGTTGCCGACGATGTAGTCAAATTGGCCGATGGTGAGGGGGGCGAAGAGATTTTTGAGGAGGCGGGCCCAGATGCCGTCTTTGCCTTCCTGGTGGAGCTTTTGGAGGTGGTGGTAGGTGGTTTGGAGGGTTTCGGTATCGGCTGAGGTCCAAGGGAGGTCAGGCAGCTGTTTCGTGAGCCGGGCTACGAAGGCGGGGGGACTCAGGTGCTGAATGATGCTTTCCTCTAAGAGGTTGCAAAAGCGGTCAAAGCTGCCGGGCTGACAGACGGTGCGGGGGATGTGGAAGGTGCCCGCGGCCGTCTCAAAGCGGATGGTATGGGCGGTGAAGAGGCTTTCGCCAGCGGCCGGTGTCTGCACGGAATCGGCGAGATAGACGGGGATGGTGATTTCGCCTTTGCGGTGCTGGAGGAGGTCGGCGATGGCTAAGAGGTAGTTGACCCGGGCGGTCAGCACCGCTAAGGGGTTGATGTCAAAGCCGACGATGTTTTGGGTGATGGTGCGAAGGAGTTCGGCTTCGGGGAGGAAGAGGCGGTGGCCGAGTTCGCGGTAGCGGGCGATGAGCAGGACGAGGAAGGTGCCGGAGCCGCAGGCGGGGTCGAGCCAACGGGTATGGGCGAGTTTGGTGCGGAGGGTGGGTTCGGTTTCGGGGTCTGGCTCGGTGAAGAAGGTTTTGTCGGTACGTTGGAGGAGGTATTCGGCGAGCCAGTCTGGGGTGTAATACTCGCCGAGGTTGTGGCGGATTTCGCGGGGGAGGAGGGCGTGATAGAGCTTTTTGAAGAGGTCGCGGCTTTCCTCGGGGTAGATGGAGAGGGAGGCGGGATCGTATTCATCCAAGCGGCCTAAGAGGGTTTGGAGGGCTTCTTCGATGGCGGGACTCCAGGCGTAGAGGTACCAGGTGAAAAAGTCGCCTTCCAGGAGGTTAGCCAGGCCGTATTTACGGAAGAGGCCGCCCGACTCTAAGTCATCTTGGAGGCGGGCTTTGAGGGTGTCGCCATCGGCGCTCCGGAGCTCCCCTAAGACGGGCAGGCCCAGTTTGAGGCCCATGTGCTTAGAGAGCGTGAGCCAGGCCAGAAGTTTGAGCAGGAGCGCAAAGTAGGTATGCAAAACAAAGAAGAACTGCTCGGCTTCGTCGGCGGTTTCGATAGTGATGGCGGCTTTGCCGACCCATTTTTTGAGGGGTTCCAGTTTATTTCCGCCGAAGGCCTCGGTGTAGTCAATAGACTGGCTAAAGAAGAGTCGCCACTGCTCGAAGAGGTTTTGGACCATAGGGTGCTGGGGGAGGGCGTTTTGGAGGCCCTTGTAGAGGGCGTGGAGGATTTTTTGGGTGCGCAGCTGCTCCATGGCAAAGTCGCGGTGGAGGTTATGGGCTGTGAGGGCGATCCCGGGGCCCGTACCGGAGAGCCATTGTAAGAGCCGCTGGAGGGCCGGGAGGTTGGCCTCCACAGGGCGCTCTATTTGAAACTTTCCGGCGTAATAGCGAACGAAGACGATATACTGCCCGTCAAAGGCGATGCCGGCGAGGCGAGTGAGCTGGTGGCGGTCTTCTTTGGCGAGGCTGGCGAGGTAACGTTTCACTTGGTCCACGGCATGGGCGGTGGCGGTATCGGTGAGGTTAGGCGAGAGCTTGCCGGGCTGCTCGTATTCGATAACTAAGCGGTTCAGGACGGCATCGGCGCGGCCTCGCCCGGTAAGCGTTCGCTCGACCCGTAAGAGCGGACCCAGGCCCGCCTTTTGCGCAAATTCTTCTAAGAGGTTGTCTATGGGCCGGCGAAATTCTGCTTCGGAGAGCTTCTGAGGCGCTAAGGCCTGACAGGTCTCAAAGAGTTTTTGGGCGTAGGCCTTGATGAGGCTTTCGTGATCTACCATAGCGGGGCGGCTTAGGCGTAGGTCAGCGAAGATAAGCAAAGGGTGGGCTTAGGCCCCCGAAAATAAAAAACCCCTCGGCACTGCCGAGGGGTAAAGAGGTCTTTGAAGGAGGGTTTCTTAGAAGTCCATGTCGCCGTCGCCGGGACGAGCCGGAGCCTTTTCTTCTTCGGGTTCCTCCACGATCACGCATTCGGTGGTGAGGAGGAGGGAAGCGATAGAGGCGGCATTTTCGAGGGCGGTCCGAGATACTTTGGTGGGGTCAATGACGCCCGACTCAAAGAGGTTTTCGAACTGCTCGGTGCGGGCATTCCAGCCAAAGTCGCCTTGGCCTTCCTTGACTTTTTCTACGATGATGGCGCCTTCTACGCCGGCGTTGTAGGCGATTTGGCGGA
>JAPYWM010000099.1 GCA_028276345.1 Sphingobacterium sp. | reverse complement strand
GCGGATGTGTTTTATCAGATCGGGCGGTACCGGGCAGCGGTCGTGCTCTTTACCGATTACCTTCAGCGGGGCGTAGATGAGCGCCTACGGGAAGAAGCGGCCTTCAAGCGGGCGATGGCCGCCCTCAAAATGGCCGAGCAAAGCATTGAGACTAAGCAGCTTCCCCGCTTTCGGGAAGCAGAGGATTTTGTTCGTATCTTTGTCCAAACCTACCCGCAAAGTTCCTACCTACCAATCCTAAAAGGCGCCTATGAGCACACGAAAAGAGTACTACGAGTCCCGGGCGAAAGCCTTGAAAGTTCCGTACGAGATTGAGCCGATCCCGATAGCCCTTCTTTTGAGCAAGCACCCCAGTAATAATATTTACCAGAACTGCGTGGATATTTCCCGGAGGGCCGAACGCATGGTCGAGGAGCTGAGTAAGGAGCTTCGAGAGCGGATAGAGCAGCTGGATATGCAGGAAGATGCTTTACGGCTGGGGGGCGTAGATCAGGGGATGGTGGAAGCTATTCGACAGGAGGTGGAGTCGTACCGGGCTCTGCCCAAGCCAGCCCTCCTGGCTGTATGGGAGGCCCTTTACGGGGAGTATCCCTCCAGCGAGGCGAAGGATGACGCGCCCGCAGCGATGTGAGACCGACAGAAAAGGGTGGGGCGCATTCTCTTAGGCGTTACGGGTAGTATTGCCGCTTACAAGGCCCCCCTCATCGTTCGTGCCCTCCAGAAAAATGGCCATGAGGTACAGGTTATCCTAACGAAAGGGGGAGCAAACTTCGTTTCTGCGCAGGCGCTGGAATCCCTCTCACGGCATCCGGTTTTGGGGGACCTATGGGAGTCCTTTTCGGGTGGAGAGACAGCATGGACGCAGCATATTGACTTGGCGCAGAAAGCAGACGTGTTTCTAATCGCGCCGGCTACGGCCCACACGATTGCGAAGCTCGCCCAAGGTTTGTGTGATGATTTATTGTCGGCGGTGTTTTTAGCGACGCGACGGCCGGTCCTGCTGGCGCCGGCGATGGAGACGAATATGTACCGGCATCCGGTGGTACAGGCGAATCTCCGGCAGCTTTTGCGGCTTTCGCATGTGCGGCTTATACCGCCGGGGAAAGGGTATTTAGCCAGTGGGGCCGTGGGAGAAGGGCGCCTCGCCGCTATAAGCCGGATCGTCCTGGAAGTGGAGCGGGCCCTGACGCCGCCCCTCCTTCGCGGAAAGCGGGTGCTCATCACCTTAGGCGCTACCCGGGAGTACTGGGACGCCGTGCGCTTCGTCTCTAATGCCTCCACCGGGCAAATGGGCATAGCCCTTGCCCGCGCCGCCTACCTTTTGGGGAGCGAGGAAGTGCACCTCCTCGTCGCCCATACAGACATCCCCGTCCCGAAAAAACCCTTTCGCATCACGCACACCCCCACCGCCGAGGCGATGGCTGCCGCCTTCATGCAAATCTACCAGGCGTACGACTGGCTCATTCTCGCAGCGGCTGTGAGCGATTACACGTTCGCTGAACCGCTCTCCACCAAGCATAAGAAAAGTAGCGAGCAACTTACCCTGACGCTGCGTCCCACGCCAGATATCTTGGCTTGGGCTGGGGCGCACAAGCACCCCCATCACGTGCTTATTGGCTTTGCCCTGGAAAGCGACCCAGACCCCGCCCTCGCCAGAGAAAAGCTTCTCCGAAAAAACGCCGACTGGATCGCCCATAATGTCATTTCTTCGCATACCGGCATGGCTTCTCGCACGAATGCCCTTACGCTCCTGAGCCGCTTCGGCCATGCGCATCACCTCCCGCTTGCCCCCAAGGAAGCTATCGCACTGGAAATGCTTAAATTTATCGCCCATGCGCATGCGCCTCTGGTGTAGCTTGGCCCTTGTATGGGCGCAGGAACTTCTGCCCGTGGTCAATATCCAGGCCCCAGGTATCCAGGGCATTGACAGAACGGTCCTCCAGCAGATGCAGCGAGACATTCAGCAGTACCTCAGTAATAACCGCTTTTCTGACGATGTCTTTGCCCCCAATGAGCGTATCAAGTGCTTTTTCAATATTGTGATTACGGCCCTTCCGAGTGCGACGCGCTTTGAGGGGACGATGCAGGTGCAGGCGATTCGCCCGGTCTACGGTAGCACCTATGAGACGCTCACGCTCAACTTCAACGACCCCGACTTCAAGGTAAACTACTCCCCCACGCAGACGCTCCAGTTTTCAGAAAATGCTTATGTGGATAACCTCACTGCGCTGCTAAACTTTTACGCTTACGTGATTTTAGGCATGGACTATGACAGCTTTGGGCTGGAAGCGGGCATCCCCTACTTTCAGAAGGCGCAGCAGGTGCTGAACTTAGCCGCTGCCAATAGCAGTGAGCCGGGGTGGCAACCCGGCGGAAACTTCCTCCGCTCCCGCTACTGGCTCCTGGAAAACCTCCTCAATAACAGCTATAAGGAGTTTCATGGCATCTTTTATCGTTATCACCGAGAAGGGTTGGACAAAATGCACCAGGACGTGCAGTCGGCCCGCGAAAAAATTCTCCTGACTTTGGCTAATCTCGCATCCTTTCAGCAGAATCAGCCGAATAGCATCCTGACGCGTGTCTTCATAGATGCCAAGAGTACGGAGCTGATGCAGATGTTTCAAAAGGCGCCCGTGGACCAGAAGCAGCGGTTTGTGCTCGTGATGAAGCAGGTGGACCCAACAAACTATAGTGTGTACGAGTCGCTTTTGCAGGAGAAGTAGTGAGACCGGCCCGGGTGTTTCTGGTGGGCTTTGCTGGGGCTGGGAAAAGCACCTATGGGCGCCGATGGGCGCGTAAGCTCGGGGTGTCGTTTTGGGATACCGATGCGTGGATCACTGCCTGCACAGGACGATCGCCTGCCGAATGGATACAGCAGGAAGGTGAGATGGCGTTCCGAGCCGTAGAGAGGGAGGCTGTAGGCAAGATACTTCGGCAGGCCCCTCCCGCGATAGTGGCTTTGGGAGGGGGCACCTTGACGATCCCGGGGGTGCCGCAGCAGCTGCGAGCGGCGGGCTGGCTGGTGTGGATAGATCCCCCCTGGCCTTGGCTCCTGCATAGACTCCGAAAACAGCCTCGTCCGCTTCTGCAAGGCCGCCCGGAAACCGAATGGCATCAGCTCTGGCTATCGCGTCGACCCCTCTATCGTCTATCTGACCTACACTGGCCCCCCCACCACCTCCCTGAAAAAATCCTCCTCCTTTGGCTTCAAAGGAGCCTTGCGCGCTAAACTACTACGGCTTTTGTGGAGTGTTTTTCTGCTGAGAGGTATTTTTCTTAGGCTTGGGCTCCAGCTCTAGGTCTAAATCGTCTTCCAGTCCCAGGTCATCAAGTCCTTCATCCAGCCCTGCTTCCGCTCCCCCTTCAGAAATGTCAAAGTTTTCTAACTCGCCCAGGTCGTCATCCAGCGACAGGTCCTCTTGAGGTAAAGGAGGTTCCTCCGAGAGCTGTGCCTCTATCTCCTGCTCCAAAAGGGAAACCTCTTCCTTTGGGTTGGCTTCGGTGAAGAAACCCCCATCGCCTTGGATAGCTGCCTCCATCGGTGTACAGCAGGGAGATAAAATCGGGTCTGACGGAAGCTGGTCATTTACTTCGTACCCATAGGCCAATAGCGTCTGTATAAGCGTGTCCACCCGCACATAGTTGGAGTCCAGATGTAAAACCACCTCCTGCTGTGTAGAATCGTAGGAGACTTCTATGACAGCTTTTGGAAAGTGATAGCGCAAGAGGGAGTCCATTCGATTGAGCGGACAGGAGGCACATTCGCCATCGTATGCAAAGCGAATTCGGAGATTCTCCTCGGGGCCGCGCTTGCAGTGCCATAAAGAAACAGATAGAAGGACAAGGGGTATGATGTTTTTTCGCTGCGCCCGCCGCAAAAAATATAGGCTCATGCCGATCCGCAGGATGCCATACCCTATCAGAAAGTACGGGACGACTTCCTGCATCCAGGGTGCGGTGGCTGGCACGGGTAGATACCGCAGCGCTATCCCCAGAATAATAAACAACATGCCCGAAAACAGCCCGATGTAGTTACCCCATTTTGGCATATTAGAAGGCTATGAGCTTTTCTATGGCGGTGCGTAGCCGACCCCAAGGGAGAAAGGCGGCTTCCAGGGTCAGACTAAAAGGCACCGGTGTATCCAGCGAGGCCACCCGTACCACCGGGGCATCCAGCTCCTGAAATAGAAACTCCCCAATCCAAGCGGCTATCTCGGCCCCTACCCCCGCCGTATAGGTTCCTTCATACAAGACAAGCGCCCGATGGGTCTTGCGTACGCTTTGTGATACCAGCTCCTTATCCCAGGGCAGGAGCGTGCGCAGGTCTATAATTTCCATGTCCACTTCGGGCATTTCCTGCTGAAGTTCCAGCGCCTGCACTACGCCCATGCCATAGGTGATGAGGGTGAGGTCTTTGCCGCTTTTGGCGATGCGGGCTATGCCGATAGGGAGGTTGTAATAGGCTTCTGGTACGGCGTCCTGAATACGGCGATACAAGGCCTTGTGCTCAAAGTAGAGCACGGGATTCGGGTCCAGGAAGGCTGTGGTGAGCAGGCCCTTGGCATCATAGGCGGTGGCAGGGTAGACGATTTTCAGGCCAGGTACCTGCATAAAGATGCCCTCCAGGCTCTGCGAGTGAAAGGGCCCTGCGCCTACGCCGGCACCGGTGGGTAGCCGTACGACTACTTTCGCCGGTATGCCCCAGCGATAGTAGTTTTTAGCGAGGTTATTGACGATTTGTGTAAAACCATAGCTTACGAAGTCGGCAAACTGCATTTCCACCATGCTGGGGATGTCTCGCAGGGAGAGGCCCAGGGAGGCGCCAAGGGGGGCAGACTCCGAAATGGGCGTATTGCGTACCCGGGCTTTTCCGAAGCGCGCTACGAAACCCTCGGTTACTTTAAAGACGCCGCCGTACTCTGCAATGTCCTGGCCCATGAGGATGAGACGGGGGTCTTTTTCCATGGCTTGGCGCAGGCCTTCGGAGATGGCATCCACGAAGCGAAGCACGCGCGAGCCGGGCTCCGGCGGCGGCGGCGTAAGCGACACCGGCATCGGCGCATAGACGCTCTCTTCTTCCTCTGCGGGGTCTGGAACGGGGTCCGGCTCTGCTAACACCGGCGCAATCTCCGCCTGAATCTGTGCCCGAAGTTCCTTTCGTAGCTCCTGGACAGCCTTTTCTGTCAAAAGCCCCTCTAAAAGCAAAAACCGCTCGTAATTCAGGAGGGGGTCCTTTTGGCCCCACTCGTCGAAGAGGTGTTTGGGCACGTACTTAGTGCCGGAAGCCTCTTCATGGCCCCGCATGCGGAAGGTAATTGCCTCGAGGAGGAAAGGTCGCCGCTCCTGCCGCGCCCGCTCCGCATACTGCCGAATCGTCTTATAGACGGATAGGACATTATTGCCCTCCGTAATGGTGTGCCCTTCCATGCCGTAGCCGATGGCTCGGTCGGACAGGCGCTTGCAGCGAAACTGCTCCGAAGTGGGGGTAGAAAGGCCGTAGCCATT
>JAPYWM010000098.1 GCA_028276345.1 Sphingobacterium sp. | reverse complement strand
AAATGGGCCTCCCGCAAGTCTGGATGCACGCCGCCCTGCACGATACCAAACTGCCAGGGCTGGTAGCCGTAGCAGGTGGGATTACGGGCAAAGGCCTCCCGTGCGCGAAAGGCCCACTGCGTAGTATGGACCATAGCCGCTTCTACCGCCGCTCGTGAAGCGGGATACGGCGGGCATACATCCAGCACCATCTGGACATCCGAACCGATTGAAAGCTGGATTTCCACGACCTTCTCAGGGGAGAGGAAGTGGGTAGAGCCGTCTATGTGGGAGCGGAACGTGACGCCTTCGGGGGTGATTTTTCGCAGGGGGGCGAGGCTGAAAACCTGATAGCCGCCGCTGTCGGTGAGGATAGGCTTAGGCCACTGCATAAAGCGATGGAGGCCGCCGGCGGCTTCCAGCACCTGCGTGCCGGGCCGGAGGTACAGGTGATAGGTATTGGCTAAGAGGATAGGCGCCGCTGTAAGGAGATGGTGCGGGAAGGCTTTCAGGGCGCCGTGTGTAGCTACGGGCATGAAGACCGGCGTAGGCACCTCCCCATGGGGTAAGCATAAGACCCCTGCCCGGGCCGCCCCATCCCGCGCTATGACTTTGAAGTAAGAAGTTTCAGCCATTGCCAGGCTTCTTGTTTAGCGGCGGGGTTATTTTGCATGTCGGAGAGGGTAGGGAGGCGCCAGACGAGTTGAGAGGGGGAATTGGGTAGCTGGTTGAGGCGGTGCCCCGTGGGCACCTCATACACGCCCACGGGTACGGCGAGGAGGCCCTTGCCCAAGACCCACAAGCGGCGGTAAGGCAAAAGAGAAAGACGCCCCCATTTTAGGCTTATTTGCGCTTCGAAAAGGGTAGTGTCTTCGAGGCGCCAGTAGACGGCGGCTAAGATTTTTTCAAGGAGGGTTTGATTGGCTGGGGTGAGTTCGCCAGGGGGGAGGAGGATACCGACTGTCCCCCCGTGGGCTTGGAGGAGGCGAAGGGGAGGCTCTATAGGCCAGTAGTAAGGGCCGAAGTAGAGGGGTTCCATGTGCTAAGGGCTTTTTGGACGATGGTTTCGGCGAGGGCGAGGGCGGCGGTGGCGGCGGGCGAAGGGGCATTGAGCACATGGAGGCTGCGCGGCCCCACCTCAAAGTGGAAATCATCCCAGAAGGTGCCTTCGGGGGTGAGGGCCAGAGCCCGGACACCGGAACGGGCGGGTATAAGGTCCCGAATTTCCAGCGCTGGCACCAGCCGTCGCAAAGACGCATAAAAGAGCCGCTTTGAGAAGGCCCGTCGGTACTCCTCCAGCCCGATCCGCCAGTGCTTCCGGAAAAACGCCCAAGTCCCTGGAAAGGTCAGCGCTTCCCAGGCGTCTCGGAGATGGAAAGCCGTACGAGAATAGCCTTCTCGTGCCCAGGCGAAGACGGCATTGGGGCCGGCCTCCACGCGCCCATCCACCATGCGAGTCAGATGCACCCCCAGCACCGGGTAAGTGGGGTGGGGGAGCGGGTAAATGAGATGACGCACTTTATGGCGGGCCTCGGGTATTAGCTCGTAGTAGTCCCCCCGAAAGGGCACAACCTGCAAGGCTGGTCGTAGGCCCTGCATCCGAGCCAGCCGGTCCGCCTGTAATCCCGCACACGCAATCAGATACCCCGTCCGAAACCGCTCAGTGGGGGTTTGGACTTCCAGATAGCCGTTGGGGCTTTCGGTAATGCCGATGACAGGCTGGCGGTAATGCACTTCGGCCTGGCTGCGCGCTAAGAGCCGCTGGGTAACAGCACCATAGTCAATAATGCCTGTTACCGGCACGTAGATGGCACCCACCCCCCGTGCATGGGGTTCGTAGGCGGGAATGTCCGAGCTATTCAGCAGTTGGAGCCCGGGTATCTGGTTTTCCTGGCCGCGGGCGTAGAGATTTTGCAGGCGGGGAAGCTCCTCCTCCTCCACGGCTAAGATGATTTTGCCACAGCGCTCGTGGGGGATCTCCTCGCTCTGGGCGAAATCGTAGAGCATTTCCCGGCCGGTGCGGCACAAGACAGCCTTGAGGGAGCCGGGCTTGTAGTAGATGCCGGAGTGGATGACGCCGGAGTTTCGGCCGGTTTGGTGCTGGGCGGGAGCGGCTTCTTTTTCCAGGACGATGATCTTCGCATCGGGCCACTTTTCTCGCAGGCGGTAAGCTACCGCCGCCCCCACAATCCCCGCCCCGATAATCGTTACATCCGCCCCTACCCTCATGGCATCTGACTACTGGAGACTGGCGGCACCACCAGGACAAAATCCGCTCGTTTTCGCGCTTCGGGCTGGTACTTCTCGCCCGGCGGTAAGGCAACCGTACTGATGATTAGGATTTTTTTCGTTTTGGCAACCTTAGGGCCCCAGTAGGCACGCAGATAGGCAACGATTCCCTCCCCGTAGTCTGAGTGGTAGCTGCCATTGATGTGGAGGAAGGTGTATGTCGGCTGGAAAGCCTGTATGATGGTGTAGGCCATGGTGGCGTCTTTGAGCATCTGGGCTAAGCGGAAGGGCTCGGGCTCAAGACCGTGCTGGGTAGCCATCTCCCCCATCGCCTGGTAAGAAGGCAAGCTATCCAACCGCAGCAAAGGTAAGGGCGCTAACCAGCCCCGATGGAGCGATGGTAGCGCATCAAGCGCCGTCAGCCCCTCCTTAGAGACGGCTCGGGCTATCTCTCGGGGGGCATTCGTGGCATAAATAGGCACCCCATGACGCCGGGCTGTCTCTACAAGTGGCGCATAATCCGAAAGGAAATTCGGCCATGCGCGGGTCTTTTCAGAAAGGGCCTGCGGCGTGGGAATCTCCCGTCGCTGATAGGCTATGAGTACCTCCTGCTGGTCCCGCTCAAACATCTCTAAGCCCAGGAGAACCTTACCGTTTTTGAGCCGAATGAGGTCATTAAGAAGCTGCTGCTGCAGGGCATGGGCCTCGGTGCTATTGTGGAGCTCGCCGAAAAAGATTATATCGGCCTTTGCGGCCCGGGAGAGTAGGGCTTTGTAGGAAGTGGGTTTGCCCCGGTGCGTGTAGAGGTTGAGGCCAGGCCCCTGGGCAGCTACGAGTGAAAGCAATAGTCCCCATTTCATCCACTGCATCCCTCAAAGGTAGGGAAAGGGCGAGGATAGACGAGGTGAATTACCAGATGGGGAGGGAGATAACGGGGGGGCTGAGTCGTCCTACCTCAGGGCGTAGCGGTTTCTTAATGAGGTGGCGGGCCCCTCCCATCTATCCGCCTCGAGGAGAGAAATAAGCTCCACCCCTTTCCCCCTCTCAAAGCTATACGCCCCTTCCTCGCACGCAAGGAAGGGGCGCACAGGAGAGACGCTTTTAAGGGATGCGGCCAGGGAAAGGTACCGACAGGCTTTACGGGGCGATACGAAGCCGCTGGCTTGCGTAACCGCTACCCTGTCGCACCTCTATCAGGTAAAAGCCCGTGGGGAGCTGCGATACCCCCAGGGTGTGGTCTATTTTCCCTTCGTGGCCGGGGAAAGTCTGCTCTTCTATGAGCGAACGCCCTAACATATCGCGCACTTGTAGGGAGGCGGGACGTCCTGGTTCTAACCCAGTGGCTTGGACTCGCACCACTTCCGAGGCCGGATTGGGATAAACCGTAAACTCCCGCACCCCTTGAGCCGATAGGGGAAGGGATGCCAACGCACAAAGGGCTGAGTCTGGCGCTGAGATGGTCAGTCCTAAGAAGTCATCGCAGCCGCTGGTGCCCTCGCCCCAGTTACTTTCTAAGACGACATAGTACTTCCGTCCAGCCTGCACCGGGAAAATATGCGTGTGCACCTTCTGAGTCACAGAGTTTCGGGTACACCGTCCGCATGAGAGCGGGTTATCCTCATAGATCAGGAGTATCATCTCTCTCCACCCATCGCCATTGCTGGTATCGCCCGTGAATTGCACGCGCACACAGCCCCCCTGCGTCGGTATGAATGTCCACACCCGATCCTCCCCACGATCAAAAGCCCCCCCACTAATACTGCAGCGGTTCTTTACATTGAAGCCAAAGAGGTCATTTCCACTGCCGCAGGTCGTAGGAGTCGAAGTGGTCGGATGAGTATAGGGCAAAGCGGGCACATCTATGACCCCACCACCTAAGGGAGGGTCGCTGGGTGTGGCTGAGCTGACCACGGATACCTCATCTATGCTCGCAGGCGGTTGATTCTGTAGGCTATAATCTGATCTCCATGCAATCACGAGGCGATAGACCCCAGCATCTGCACAGGTGATGTGTGAGACGGCTGTGAAGTTTACATCATTCACCCGATAGCCCTCTTTCCTGAAAACTTGATTATCACTATTGTAGAGGATGAAAAGCCTGTATGCATCATCCAAAGGAGCATCGGGCGTGATACTCACAGTGGCAGGGACAAGATATAGGGTCGCACAGTCAAAATTACCCTCGCCTCGTAGCTTGGCTTTGAGCGAGATAGTTAGGTACGACTGCCCGGCTGGCACTGTAATCTGCTTGTAGGCATACACGTAGGTAGGCCCTCCACTAAGGCCAGAGTATCGATATCGGTTACACGCTGTCGTGTCGCTGATATAAAGGCAGGAATTGCCTTGCGAGGGCGGCGCGGCACTCCCGACACACCAGCGATTCGGATAGGTCGGACTATTCACCAAAGTCCAGCCGTGACTGCCTTCAAAACCCCCATCTGTGGTGGGGTCAATCAGTGTCGTCGTCTGCGCGATCAAGCCATAGGCAAGGCTCAGCGCAACTATCCAGTAGGTACGCATATCAAGCTCTAAAGGCACCGATCAAACGTTTTGCCCTTAGGCAAATGCAGCCTTGCCTATGAGGATAAAGTCTGATGAGTACCTTTGCAAAGGTAAGTCTTTTTTCGTAACTACAAGTGCTTTCTCCGGGCTGGCGAGATAGTAACCTTTTTTAGGGATTTCGATCGCCTGAGAGCTATCCCTGAGAGCACTCCCTGCCGCTCACAGCCATTCTGCCCCATAATAGGGCCGGAGCACCTCAGGGATGTGAATGCGGCCGTCTTCGGTCTGGTGGGTTTCTAAGAGGCTGGCCACAATGCGAGGGAGAGCCAGTGCGCTACCATTGAGCGTGTGCACATAGGCCGTGCTTTTACCCTGGCGGTAGCGGAGTTTCATCCGCACACTCTGGAAGGTCTCAAAGTTGCTGATGGAGCTGACTTCCAGCCAGCGCTCCTGAGCAGGACTCCAGACCTCTACATCGTACGTTTTTGCCGAGGCAAAGCTCATATCGCCTCCACATAGGAGTACCACTCGCCAAGTGAGCTCTAAGCTATCCACCAGCTTTTCCACATAGGTTCGCATTTCTTCCAGGGTCTTATAGCTGTGCTCAGGAGCTACAATCTGCACGATTTCCACCTTATCAAACTGGTGGAGGCGGTTGAGACCGCGGACATCTTTGCCGTAGGAGCCTGCCTCTCGCCGAAAACAAGGGGAATACCCACAAAGTTTGATAGGCAAATGGGCGGCCTCCAAAATTTCTTCCCGATAATAGTTGGTCAAAGGCACTTCGGCGGTGGGGATGAGGTACA
>JAPYWM010000097.1 GCA_028276345.1 Sphingobacterium sp. | reverse complement strand
TCTTCTACACGAATCCTGCCCAGCGCTATCAGAAAATCCAGCTCAAAGCCACTGCCGAAGGCATCACCGTGCGTACTTACACCATGTCCGGCACACCGTCCGGCGAGTGGACTCTCCCCCGAAGCCCGCAGCCCCAGTACCTCTCCTTAGACAAGCCTGGCCACACTATTGCTATCCTGCCCCCCTGGGAAGTAGAGCTGATTTTGACGCGGTATGTGCACTACTATCCGGATCAGCCTGAGGAGTTTCGGTATTATCCCGTAGTGGGGGCGCTTTTACCCATGGGGCGGCGCGCAGCCGTGGTAAGCGCCTCGGAGATTTCTTTCGAGGACTTCACCTATGCCAGCCTCAGTCAGCTCCAGTGGACTACCCAACGAGACGTCATCGGCTACGACTGGAAGCGGTATAGCTTTGAGACAGGCACCTATGTGATAGACTTTTCGCGGTACTACGTGCTGGAAATGGGACCAGAGGCCTATTACAAGGTGCAGTTTGTAGACTTCTACGACGAAGCCGGGCGAAAAGGCAGCGTGAAGCTCCGGTACAGCGGGCTGTGAGAAAGATACCGCTCCCAGCTCAGCCAGGCCGTCGGGGGATGTTTTCTACTTTTGGGCCGTGCGGATTTCGTGGCGGTGGCTGAATGAACTCATAGCCATCCGGGAAAGCCCCGAAGCTTTTGCTGAGCGCCTGACCCGGGCAGGCCTGGAAGTAGAAGGAATAGAACCTTACCGGCGCCTCCCGACACACTTACAAGCTGTACGCATCGGCTACGTCTCCCACATCGAGAAGCACCCCAACGCCGATAAGCTCTGGGTAGCCACGGTGCATGTCGGAGATGACCGAAGTTATACGATCGTAACGGGCGCCCAGAATGTCCGGGCCGGCGATAAAGTTCCTGTAGCCCTACCAGGAGCCGTTCTCTCCACGCCGAAAGGGCAGTTAGCGATTCAAGCCCGGCCTTTTCGGGGGGTCCCATCGGAGGGGATGCTCTGCTCGCAATGGGAGCTTGGACTTGGGGACGATACGGAGGGTATTTGGATCTTGTCGGCTGAAGCGCCCGTGGGCCTCCCCCTAAACGAGTATCTCGGCGATTACGAAGACCTCATCCTGGAGATTAGCGCGACACCCAACCGCGGGGATGCCCTCAGCCATTGGGGTATTGCCCGGGAATATGCTGTCCTGACAGGGGCTCCGCTCCAGCGGCCCGCTTATGAGCCGGTGCCTCCTACCCTGCCTTTCCCTTACACCCTTGAAGTGCCGGATAGCGAAGCTGTACCCCGTTATGGAGGCATCTACGTGGAAAACATCCCCGCTACGCAGACCCCCGCCTGGATGCGCTACCGCCTGGAAGCTGTGGGACTGCGCAGCATTCATCCCATCGTGGACGTTACGAACTACCTCCTCGTAGGCTTTGGGCAGCCGCTTCACGCCTTTGATGCGGATAAGCTATCCGGAAAAACCCTCTGGATAGGGCCACTTCGGGAAGGACAGCCTTTTGAAACCTTAGGCGGGAAGCAGCTCATGCTTATGCCCGGGGATGTCGTGATCGCCGATGAAGCAGGCCCAGCGTGCTTGGGGGGACTAATCGGCGGCCTTCGCACGGCCGTCAGCGAAAGTACCACGCGGATTTTCTTAGAGTCGGCCTACTTTTCGCCGAAGTTTCTGCGGCGAACCAGTCGGCGCTTGCACCTCACTACCGAAAGTGGGTATCGCTTTATTCGGGGTACGGACCCTATGGCCGTACCTTGGGCCGCTGAATATGCCGTGGCCCTCTTAGCGCAGATGGCGCCTCAGCTCTCCGCCTCGCCCCACGTAGAAGTTCATGCGGAGGCCCATACCGCTCCACACCGGTTTGCTATTCACCTGCCGGCGCTTTCCCGGATGATAGGCTTATCCCTGGCACCGACTGACGTAGAAACCTACCTCCAGCGGCTGGACATTCAGATAGAAAGCCGAGCGTCCGAAGCGCAGTGGCACATAGCGGTTCCTCGTTATCGGCTGGATGTAACGCGGCCCGTGGATGTGGCTGAGGAAATTCTCCGGATAGTGGGGTGGGAAAGGCTTCCGAAGCTTAGCCAGCCGCTGCCTGCTGCGTATCAGGTACCTACCGCCGAGGAAAAGCGCTTCCTCCTCCGAGAGGCGATAAGTGAGTTTTTGACCGGGATGGGGCTGTGGGAAATTCGGACGAACTCCCTCACCCGACAAAAGGCCCTGCGACCGGACTTTCCGACGGCTCCTATACGCCTCTATAATCCCCTTTATGAGGAGGTGGCCTACCTGCGCACCACTCTATCCTCAGCGCTGGATGTGATTGCCTATAATCGGAATCACGGGGCGGTGGGGTATTGGGCCTACGAGTGGGGGCGCATCTATGGGGAAGGGATAGAGTCGGCGCGCCTATCGCTGTGGGGGTGGGGCCGCCCACCTTTCCATGGGCTTCAGGCCATGCCGCTCTGGGAAGCCTTCCTATCCGTAGTAGAGGGACTTCTAAAACGGCTGGGCATCCCGTATTCCCTGAAAAGTTTCTACCATACCGAAAACAGCCTCTGGCTGGAGGGTGTACACCTCTACCAGGGTGAGCGGCTCTTAGGCACAGCCGGCCTTTTACATCCCCAGTATAAAACTTGGGCGGGGATCGAGTCTGAGCCGGTGGCCTATGCGGAGTTTGACACGGAGGTCCTTCTCAGCATGCCGCCTCGGCGCGCCCCGCATTATGAGCCGCTCTCGCTTTTCCCGGTAGTGATAAAAGACCTCAGCTTTTACAAGCCGCCGGAGCGGTCTTATGCGGAGCTGACTTCCGCTGTGGCGGAAGCCCTCGCCCCGGAAAAAGTACTCCTCCGAATAGAGCCCTTTGACCGGTACGAAGACCCCGAACGGGGGCTCAGCTACGGTATACGCCTGTACTTGCAAGCGCCAGACCGCACCTTAGAAGAGACGGATATCCATCGCCTCCTCGCTAAGGCCATCCTGGCACTGGAAAGGCTGGGCGCACAAGTCCGAAAAGCAGAGAAGTTTTAGTGTACCTGTGTGATACCTCGTGCACTTTACTGGGTGATTGGCTTTTTAGCGGCGGTTCTGGCGACATCCCCGTCGCTTTTTAGCGTTTTTATTCCAATCAAGGCAGCGCTGGTGCCGGTTTTATTTTATGCTTGGGGCCGACACCTGCCCAAAGTTTTCCAGCTGGGATTATTTTTCGCGTGGGTAGGCGATATAGCGCTCCTCTGACCGGAGCGAGAAACGCTGTTTATGGTCGGGATGGGGAGTTTCACGCTCATGTGGGTGAGCTATGGCGTGGGGTGGAGTCAGCTGCCCCGAACGGCAAGGGGCATAGAATATGGCTTAGGGGCGGGAACGGCCCTGCTTTTAGGGGCCAGCATAATCGGCTTTTTGTGGCCGGCCCTCAAAGGGCCTTTCCGGGGACTAGTGCCGGCGTACGCCATAGTCCTCGTAGGAACAAGCTGGACGGCCGTGCGGGTTCGGGATGTAGTTTTATGGCTGGGGCTTCTAAGCTTTTGGGTGTCTGATACACTCATCGCCTATGTGAAGTTTGTGGCACCGGTGCCCTATGGGGATGGGTGGGTGATGGGGTTGTATGCTGCGGGACATGGGCTCATGATAGCTCGTACGCAGCGGGTCATGGAGCGGGTTGGTGCCCGCTGAGCGCCGGAGGGCTGTATGTGCCCAAGATTCCCTATCTTTGCGGCCCATGCTGGCTGTTATAGAGTTAGGCGGGACGCAGTGCAAAGTCTCGCCAGGGGATCGGATAGTCGTGAATCGCCTACCCTATCCGGAAGGGAGCGAGTTTACCCTTTCGGAGGTCCTCCTTTTGGAGAAGGACGGGCAGGTGCAGGTGGGCCGACCGACGGTATCTTATCCGGTTAGGGTGAAAGTTCTGCAACATCTACGCGGGCCGAAGATCCGGGTCTTCAAGAAAAAGCGTCGGAAAGGCTACGAGAAGCGCATCGGCCATCGGCAAGCCTTATCTCTCATAGAAATCCAATTTTCCTGAGCTATGGCGCACAAAAAAGGGCTGGGTAGCACACGCAACGGGCGTGAATCGGAAAGCAAGCGCTTGGGGGTAAAGCGGTTTGGTGGCCAGGTAGTACGAGCTGGGAATATCTTAGTCCGGCAGCGGGGCACGCGGTTCTGGCCCGGGCGAAATGTAGGGATAGGACGAGATCACACGCTTTTTGCCCTAATAGATGGGGTGGTTTCGTTCCGGGAGCGGCAGGGGCGGCGGTACGTGGAGGTAGTGCCCCTCGGCGCAAACTGAGCCCGTAAGAAAGGGAGGCGATTTTGGCTTGCCGCCTACTTATGGAGGTGGCGAGCATGTGCTGTTGAGGGTCTTACCTTCTCAGGTCTGCAGCTGATACCACAGGAGCGGCGGTTCTTTCGCCTCTACCGCATACCGGTAATGACTCAAATCACACGGGAATAGGTACGCTGGGCCGCCGTGGATAGGTTCTATATTCATCCACCAGCGGCCACTGCCCGGATGCCGGTAGAAAAGTATTTCCGTCACCTCGGGGGTATTGAGGGTGACGGGATAGACTTCGAGGTTAGAGCGGTCAGGCAAGGGAAAGTCGTCTTCGGGCGTAAGCAGCGCTTCCAGGAAGTACCAGATGAGCAGGGCGAAGGCAGCGGCGGTGCGTTCGGCTCCTTCCCGCCGGGGGAGGAAGTTCGCTATGTGCAGCACATCGGGGTAGTAGCCTTTTCCGGCGAAGCGCATGAGCTTGGTGGCGACTTCTATGGGGAGGCCTTCGGGGTCGGGGTCTAATACACTGGGGGCATCGGCGGCCCGGATCACCCCCCCATCTACCGAGATGAGCCGCGCCGTGCGCAAAAGCGGCTCGGCTCGGTTCGGCTCCTCCAGCACCTCATGGAGGCGGAGATAGGGGACCTGGAGCCGGGTGTGAAGGAGATCTTCTTCGGTTGGGCTCACCCAGTGCCAGGCCAGGCCAATCACATGCAGGTAGGTAGGCCACACGACCGGTGGCGTGCGGAGGATGTTGAGGTTGTACGTGCGGGCGGGGGCTTCCAAAGGGTCGAGGGGGTCTATGAGGTCCAGCCGCTTGTCTATGAGGGTGTACGTGAAGGGCGTCTCCTGCGCTTGGACAGCTTTGTAGAGGGCCTCAGCGGCCTCCTGCCCACCCCCAAAGAAAATCACCCGATGCCCGCGACGAAGGAGTTCGGTCACCAGCTCCTCCACGAGCCGAAGGGGCGCCTCATCCAGGTCATTGAGGGCTACATCCCCCAGATCCACCAGCCGAAGGGCCGACGAAATGAGCGCCAGACTGTACAACCGCCGCCGAATGAGCCGCGTAATCCCCTCGCGATAATACAGCCGCTGATTGCGCCAGTAATAGGGATACCCAATAAGCACCGCCTGCGGCTCCCTACTTAGCGCCTCTGCAATCGCTATGGCCCCCTGCGGGAAAGACACCGCCTGCGAAAGCCGCTGCGAATACCGCAGTGGTTCTTCCACCGGCCGCAAATACTGGCTCCACTCCATCACCGACTAAGATA
>JAPYWM010000096.1 GCA_028276345.1 Sphingobacterium sp. | reverse complement strand
CCGGCCAGCTCTTTCCAGGAGAATGCCTGTTTTTGTAGGTAGCCATTACGCTGGTGTTTGGCGATATCCAAGAGATTTTGCACATAGGATTCCAGTTCGGAGAGGGAGTTTGTGAGGAGGGCGGCATACTTTTGAACTTTTTCTGGAGGTGTAGGGTTTTCTTTGAGGAGGGTGGCGAGCTGTTTGAGGCCGCTGAGGGGGCCTTTGAGGTCGTGGGAGAGGTTACGCAGATAGGGGTCAGAAGCGGCAGCCAGAAGGGCTTGATTCTGGGTGGTGAGGCGCTCTTCCAGGGTTTGGCTGAGGGTTTCGTAAGCCCTTTCGAGGTGGTAGGTGCGCAGGGCTTCCCGGACGGTGAGGAGGAGGTCCGTGGGGTCCCAGGGTTTTGCGATGTACCGGTAGAGCGGGGCATGGTTGACGATTTTGCCCACATTGTGGGCTTCGGCCTGGCCGGTGAGGAGGATGAGTTTGGCCTGTGGGGCTATACGGTGTATCTCAATCAGGAGGTCATCCCCTCTGAGGCCGGGCATGAGGTAGTCCGCTATCACCACCGCTAAAGGAGCAGGGAGCTTAGGTATGAGCTCGAGCGCCTCTTGGCCGCTCAGGGCCCCTTCTATCCAGACGCCTTCGGATGTTAGCGGACTGAGCTGCATCTGGAGCGTTTGCACCACCATCGGCTCATCGTCCACCACCAGCAGGCTCACCATGGGGCTATATTACGACGGAAAGTATGTAGTTTAGCACCGGTATGAAGAAGATTGGCGTCGCTTACGTACTCGGACTGGCCCTGTGGGCCCAGCAAGTAACCTTAGAGGGGCGGGTAACGGACGAAGTTTCTAACGAACCGCTGATCGGCGCAAAGGTAATCATCAATGACGGGGCTGCCGGCGCCCTAACTGATGCCGAAGGGCGATTCCGGGTATCGCTCAACCGCACCGAGACTGTCCGCATCAGCGTGCTTTACGAGGGCTACGAAGAAAAAGTCTATACTTTGCGCCTGCCCGCCGACAAGGAGGTGATATCCGTTTCCATCCCCCTCACGCCGAAAAATACGATGCTTCAAGATGTCGTGGTTTCGGCCTCCCGCTACGAGCAGAAGATTGAGCAGGTTACGGTATCGCTGGACTTTGTGCGGCCCCGCCAAGTGCAGAACTTAGCTTCTATTGACCCCATTAAGGCCTTGGAGCAGACGCCGGGCGTCTCTACGAATAAGGATCAGCCCAGCATTCGGGGGAGTAGCGGTTATACATACGGGGCGGGGTCGCGGGTGCTTTTGCTGCTGGACGGGCTGCCGATGATGAGTCCGGACCGGCTCAGTGTGCAGTTTGACCTCATCCCCATGGACAATATCAAGCAGATAGAGATTGTGAAGGGGGCTTCATCGGTTCTTTATGGGACGGGGGCGCTGGGGGGAATTATCAACGTGCTCTCGGAGGATGTAAAGTTTAGTCCGCATACGGTGGTGCGTTTGCAGCACCAGATTTACGACAAGCCGCGAGAGCCGGTGGGTGACTGGGATGGTCGCAGTACGGCCTCCTTATCCGCTTTCCACATTGTTCATGCCCAGCGTATCAACACCTGGGAGGTGACGACGCTTTTAGACCTTATCAATGATACGGGGTTTCGGCAGGAAGGTTTTTCCAAGCGGGGGCGGACCTGGATTCGTATCCGACACAATGCCCCCTTCCTGGATGGACTCCAGTATGGCGTAACGCTCCAGGCTAATATTGACTCCAGCGCTACCTATATTGCTTGGGATAGCTTCCCCAACCGCGCGCTTCTACCCGGAGCAGGCTTCCTGACCTATCAGATGCTTCAACGCTATATGATTGACCCGTACATTTCTTACCTGACTCCCAAGGGGCATCGGCACGTGATCCAGGGCCGCACCTATCGCACCGTCAATGACCTTAGCACGCCCCAATCTGGTGGCGCCACCCTCCACTACTACGACTACCAGTTCATCTACAACCTGAATAAATGGGGGAAGGTCATCCTCGGGGGGAACTACACGGAGAATCGGGTGTATGCTCAGGAAGTCTTTGGGCGGGCGCGGGGCCAGCAAGCCGCCGCCTTTGCTCAGGCCGAAATAGACATCTGGAAGTTTCATCTGAGTGGCGGGGTGCGCTACCAGTACGAAAACATCCGGGGCGATACGTCATACCGGATCGTGGCAGGGCGGATAGTGAAGGGCGAAACGCCAGCTTATGTCCAGCTCACCACCATTCGGGAGCCGATTTTTCGGGGGGGGATCACCTTTACGCCGTGGATGGGAACGATCCTGCGGGCGTCCTATGGGCAGGGACTGCGCAGCCCCTCCGTGGCAGAACGCTTCACCACCACTGGCGCAGGCGGCATCACCGTCCTCCCCAACCCCTTCGTCAAGGTTGAGCGCGGCTACAGCGCCGAAGTGGGCTTGCGTCAGTACTTCAAATTCGGCGAAAGCCTAAAAGGCTTTGTAGATGTCTCCGCCTTCCGCATGGAGTTCAAAGACATGGTCGAGTTTCAGGTCAATATAGATGCGGTCTTACGGGGCTTTCCCGGGCTGCCTTTCTCAGCAATCAACCTCTCCCGGGCCCTCATCCAAGGGATAGAACCCCTATGGGGCCTGCGCTACGAAGCGGGGAAGTTTTTCCTGAATATTAGCGGGGGGGCTACCCTCATTGAGCCTATCAACCCTGATGGCTCCAAGGCTCTTGACACCATGAATAACGCCGCCGGGGCCTTCGCAGTACTCAACACCGCCCTCCAAATGCCCAATCCCACCACCCAACCTGAACTCTACAACATCGCCCGAGACATCCCCTACACCCTTAAGTACCGCAACAAACAAATCGTACGAGCCATTGGTGAAATAGGCTACGGAAAATACAGTTTTACGGCTAACTTCCGCTATAGTAGCCCTATCACGAATGTAGATAAGCTCTTCTTCCTCTTGGGTGCCACCACGAATAATAACCTGGCTGGGCTGGATGGATTTTTCCGGGATTATGCCAGTAAGCCTTATACCGTCTGGGATTTTATCCTGGCGTATGAGGCAGGCCGGGCCCGCTGGACCTTCCACATCTTCAATGCGTTCAATCGGATTTACACCACGCTGCCCGGCACCCTCAATGAGCAGCGCAGCTTCGCCATCCAGTGCGTCCTGCGCCTGCAAGGCGAAGTGGGGAAAACGAACTGATTTTTGCCGTATCTTTGCGCCGATATGACTCGTGTAAAGTACATAGCGATCCTCCTCCTCGTAGGAGGCATGGTATGGGCTCAGGAAGGTGTGAAATTCGGCCTTCGTGTGGAGCCGCTTATTGGATTTTTCAGTTTGGACTCTGCTGGTAAGACCGTGCGCAACCTCTCTGGGTCGGGTGCCTTCAACTTCCGGGGTGGACTTATGCTGAGTTTTGGTTTTTCAGACAATGCCTCCCTCCTTTTAGGCGCAGGCATTGGTAGCTACAGTGCCAAAGTAGAGTACAAGCCCGGCTACGGTATCATCGGTAAGACGCCCAGTGGAGCTGACACCACCATCAGCCTGGGCGCTACGGGGCTAACCTCCGCTGTCACCCCTTCCTATGGCATAACCACCCTCAACGTCCCCGTCTGGCTCAAACTCCGCACCAATCCCCTCGGCTCCACCCCCATCCGCGCTAAAGCCCTCTTAGGCGGCCTCCTCGACGTCAAAGTCGGTAGCGTCACCAAGTCTGACAAAGTCATCGTCTCGCCCGATTTCATTGACCAAGATAAAACCCGGGGTGGAAGCTACGTCATGCCCTTCCTGGCACAGGCTTCCGCCGGCGCAGGCGTAGACATCGAGTTAGAAGGCATCGGCACGATCGACTTCGCCATCACCTACAACCACGGCCTTATCAACTTCTTCAACAAAGACTTCAAGTTTGACTACGCGGACGCTAACGGTGTCAAAATCACCGACATCAAGCCCCATAAAGACCTCAAGGGCCGCCTCAGTAACCTCGGCTTCAACCTGATGTTCTGGTTCTAAGCAGCGGCTTTCGTAAGAGACCATCTGGGCTCCGGTGAAAAAGCCGGGGCCCTTTCTTTTATGCATAGCGAGCGGGTAAGCGTTTCTTGCCGTGCTTAGAAAGTTTATGCTTCAAGCGCTTCTGTCTGTGTGGAACGGCTGCAAGATAGCCACCCACTGCGGCGAAAAATATCGCCGCGCCGCCGCCCATAAGTCCTCTCCCGACAAAGAAAAAAGCTCCTCTCGGATATCGCTTTCCTCCAGTGGGTGGCCCTTGTCCAGGAGCCAGCGCCCCTGCACCTGGAGCCGATAACTCAGCCGCTCCCATAAAATTACCTGCCGCCCCCAAAACTGGTTCCTAAGCGCCCTGAGGTGAGCTACCGAAATGGGGTGTGATTGCCACTCGGCGAGCTTGCGCTGGATCAGCCTAAGCGCTCGCTCCGCCACCTCGGGCATCAGACCCGCATAAATCCCCCACACGCCCTTCTCTGCATACCCCTGATAAAGGCTATACACGCTATACCCCCACCCATACCGCTCCCGCAGTAGGAGATTCAACACGCTACTCATGAAAGGCCCGCCCAGCGCCTGCAAAATCAACTGCACGGCGAGGCCATCCCGCCCGTACGGGCAGGGCCCCAGACCACCCACGACGAGGTGACTTTGCTGGATAGGACGCTTTTCCACAAGGGGACCGTCCGGCATACGAGGGACCTCATTGGCTTGCCATAGGCGCTGAGACGGGCTCTCCTTTGTCAGCCAGCCTGTCTGCCGCAAGGCCCCTTCTACCGCTCGCCCCGACACCGCCCCACCTACCAGTAAAACCCATGGACTTCTCTGAAAAACTTCCCGATAATAGCGCCGAAGCACCTCCCCATCCGTCGCTAAAAGCGACTCCCGATACCCAATTATCGGATGCCGTAACCCCCCCAACGAAAAAATCATCTCCTCATAGCGGTCTAATAGAGCCTCCTCCGGAATATCTTCATACATAGCCAGCTCTTCCAGAATAACCTGACGTTCTTTTTCTACCGTCGCATCCGAAAGCGTAGCTTCCTCTGCGATCAGCCGCACTATCTCCAAAGCGGTGCGCAGCGCAGCTGGCGGCACCGAAAACTCAATGGCCAGCTTGTCCTTGGTGGTAAAGGCATTCAGTTCACCCCCATACCGCTCTATCCGCTCAAAAAGCTGCCGTGCCGACAGATGCCGAGCCCCCTTAAAGAGGGCGTGTTCCAAAAAGTGCGTAATCCCCTCGTGCCCCACCCAATCACACCGACTCCCGCAATCATAATAAAGTATCCCATACACCGACGAGGCCGCCGGCATAGGAAGATAATAAATGGACCGGCTGAGCGCAAACATGCCACAAAGGTAGCGCCATTATACCCCGCCCGCTTCTTCTATAAATACCCATCCGCCTTGAGCCAGTCCCGTAGTATCTGCTTGGCTCGGGAATAGTGGCTCTTGATAGTCCCCACCGGCATCTTGAGCTTTTTGGCTATGTCATTATCAGAAAGGCCTTCCAGCCTGAGCTTCACCGTATTGCGATAATGCTCCGGCAAACGTTC
>JAPYWM010000095.1 GCA_028276345.1 Sphingobacterium sp. | reverse complement strand
ATGTCCCGGCCATTGAGGGTGGCTTTGAGTTCTTTGCCGACGGCGAGGGGGGAGAGGTTGATGCCTAAGCTGTCGGTGATGTAAGCGATGAGGGTGGGGTTAGGGTGGGTGGTGCCGCCAGCAATCCAGGTGGTATCGTTGATGTAGAGGCGGATAGTGGGTGGGGTAGTGGACGGGGGTAGGGTGTCGGGGCAGCAGATAACGAAGCGGGTTTCGGCGCCGGCGGCGCTACTGCCGTCGGGACTTTGTGCCCAGAGGGTCATGCGTCCCAGGCCCGGCGTGGGGATAATATCTATGGGTATGTAGGCTGTAAGCTGGAAACGGCCATTGGTTACGGTTGCTCGTCCACTGAAAAGCAGCACTTCTTGGCTCTGGTAAGGTGTGCGGGAGATGAGCGTGCTGCGCGAAAGGCTTTTGTCCCAGATGCGGAGGCTGACTTCGCCTTGGAAGGTCGGGACGAGCTGGCCGGTACTATCCTGGATTTCGCCGCTGATCTGGATAGGGCGGAGGGGGCGCAAGGTATCGGGATTGGTCCCGGAGGGGGGGAGGCTATTTATCTGGGTGATGACGGCTTTGTAGGTGGGCAGGCGCAGGGGGAGCGTGGGTACGCCAAGGAACGAGAAAGACCGGCTATTGATGGCTCCGGCGTTACTCCAGCTGCGGTTTTTGGTTTCACGCATGAGGTCGCCGAAAAGGACTTGCTTTTGCGGTCGGTAAGTACTCAAAAGGTAGGCATAGAAGTTCTGGGAGAGGGCGAAATTGAGGTGGGCGAAGACCTTTCGGGTGGAGGTGAGGAGGGCGATAGCCCCGCGCTGCGGCAAAAAAAGCGCTTCCACCCCACCGCCGCGAACGTTTGGGTCGTCCCATTTGCCCCATTCGCAGGTAGCGGTGATGAAAGTGAGGTAGCGGTGGCGGTTTTGCATTTGGCGCACGGTGGGGATAGGAAAGAAGTCAAAGCCTTGGAGGGCGTATTCATTGCCGTGGCCGACGTAATGGGCGAAGAGCCCCCCTTGGCCCAGGCGGTTGAGGAGAGCTTCCCGGGCCTGGGGGAAGCTCAGGCCGGAGGCTTGGGGCTGCGCCGGAAAGATATCTATGTAGATTTTACTCACTTCGGGGTAGCCTAAGCCCTGTCGGAATGTTTCGGCAAGGGTTTCGCCTTGGGAGGTATGGAGGCCATTGTCTTTATAATCGGTGAAGAAAATACTCTGGCGCAGCCAGGGGCCCTGGGCTTCGGGGTTCGTGAGGTAGTCGGAAAGCTTTTCAATATAGTTCTGGAGGTCCTGCGGGCTGTATACAGGCAGGCGGCAGATGCCTAAGTCCAGGCCATGGCTCCGGACGCCGGTATTGCGAGGATCGTACTGGCCAGCTGGCGTATTCTCGCCCCAGAAGCCTTCGTTACTGTCCAGGAAGCCAAAAAAGTCATCGCTTCCGTAGGTTTCTGGCGGATAGAAGGATTCCCGACTTTGATAAGTGGGTAGAAAAGTGCCGCCGACCTTTCGCAGGTTATAGCTGGCTTGCCCCACAAGCAGTAAGAAGGCAGGCGCCTCTTCTGGACTGCTGGCCCGCTCATACAACATACGTAGGAAGTTTCGCAGGGCGCAGATGTCGGGCCTCCCACCTGAAAACTCATTGTACACCTCTTCTATGGCGACGACCGTACAAGGGCTCCAGCTGTTATTGAGCTCACACAAGCGCTGGCAGAGGGGGGCCAGCTCACGGGTGGTGGCGATCACATAACGGATCCCCGAGAGCGCATGGAGGTTCTGATTGGCGACTGGGCCGCCCGGTGTGGGGACATAAGCCGCCCCCTCTTCAAAGGCACAGTAGGTTCGCAGGGTATCCCCCGGACTGAAAAAGCTATAGCCGCTTGCCGTCTGGAAAAGCGGGACTTCCACGGGCTCTAAGGGATTCGTGACGTCCCAGAGTTTTTTGCGGGGGCCGGTGCCTTGGACTTCCCAGGGACCTGTACCTGCCCGCACCCGGAAAATCTGCTGCCCACTTTGCCAGGTGAGCGGATGATAAGCGATGGCTTCGATGTAGTTGAGATAGCCTTTGCTATCCGAGCGGCCGCTGTAAGTGAGTTGGATGGGAAGGTTAGCGCTGGTACTGGTCAGGGTGCGCAGGAGAGAACCCCACCGGGCGTAGTAGCTATCAGCTGGACCCGGGATGGCTGGTACAGAAATAGTGCCTAAGGTGGCTGAGCCAGCTTGTACGGTGAAGGTGGCGCCACTGAGCGAGCTGGCGGCTACTTGAATGAAGAGCCTTACGCTGTCGCAGGCTGGGAGAGGAAGGACAAATGTGCGACTGGGCTGATAAGCATCAAAGGTTTCGCCCAGCCATACCCGGCCGGATTTGACGAGGTTCACCAGCTCCTGCTCGTGGAAGTAGAGGGTGAGAACTTGGTTCGTGGGGGTAGCGGAGCCGGGGCTGAAGGGCTGGGTGGTGAGCCGTTTCCCCGGCCCTAAATCAAAAGTGAGGAAGTACGTGCAGCTGTCGGTGTGGGGGTTTTTCAGGTGGAAGAAGGTGCGGCTGGGCCAGGGGTACCAGCTGTCCGGACTGTCGGCATAGAAGTAGGCGGCATCATTAGCGTCCCAGGTGCCATCGCTTTCGCCGGGGAAGTAAAGGGGAATCTCTTCCAGGTCATCTGGGGCGGGGAGGTTGTTTTCTTGGGGTAGAAGGCCCCCTACCTGGCCATATAGGCGTAGACGGCGCGGATCGACGGTGGTAGGGTCTATGCCTAAGGCTTGGAGGGTATTTCTGTCAATGCGGTAGACACCAGCGGGTCCCGTGTGGATTTTATACCATTGGCCTGAAGCTAAGACGCTCTGGGTTTTCCAGGTCTGGGTAGTCTGGCGAAGAAGGGGCTGTGGCACAGCGCTATAGGCGGGCGGCGTAGAATACAGGCGCAGGCGCTTGCCAGAACGGTGCAGTTGCCAGGAGTAAAGGTAGACATAGGTGTAGGTGGCCTTTTGGATGGTGAGGGGGCCGGGGGTCACGACGGGGGTAGGTGGGTACCATTCCTGGCCTTCCTCCCAGGGGATGCGGCTGGCCCAGGCTTCCGCCTCCACACTGCTATCCCGGTAGCTGCCTGTGCCATCCCATTGCACCGCATAATGGCCCTTTAAAATCACGAGCTGCGCCGGCGGAAGCTCCGGAATAAGCGCATCATGCCATACCTCTTGGGCTATTAGGACGCTGGCCAAAAAAGCCGCGCAAGTCAGGTATGGCCAGACTGTGCTCCCCATTCGCATGTAGTGAGAAAATACCTTCTTGGCAAACTTACACAAAAGGGAGCTTGTGTCCCCAGCAGGATTCGAACCTGCGGCCCGCGGATTAAGAATCCGCTGCTCTACCGCTGAGCTATGGGGACAGAGCAAAGGTAGGCAGATTTTAGCTATGTTTGCCTCGTGCCAAGTTGGGTGGAGATTTTGACGCTGGGGGGGCTGGGCGTGCTGGTGCTGGTCGGGGCGGCCCTGGCTGCCGGCCTGCGGGACCCCGTCTATGCCGTCCTCTCGCTGGTGCTAACCATGCTCGGGGTAGCCGGGGTGTACTTCCTGCTTGGGGCCGAATACCTCGGTATCATTCAGGTCATCGTGTATGCTGGCGCCATCCTGGTAACGTTCCTGTTTGTAGTGATGTTGATTAGTCTCACGAAAGGCGACATCCCGCCGCTCCCGCGAGGGGGGGCGCTCTGGGTGCCGTTGGGAATCAGCCTGCTCTGGACAGGCCTTCTGCTGTATGCCTTACAGGAGGTGCAGGCGATGCCTGTCCGCAGTCAGGTTTTGGCCCAGGAGGACCTCCCCTACTTCCTCTACGGCACCATCAAGCCCATCGGCAAAGCCCTCCTCACGGCCTATGTTTTGCCCTTTGAGCTCCTCTCCTTCACCCTGCTGGTGGGAATCGTGGGTGCTATCCTATTAGTTCAGAAAAAACCGCGCTATGTCCGCTAATCTACTTTACGGTGTTTTGAGCCTGTCAGCGTGTTTATTTGCGCTGGGCCTCCTATCCTTGATGCTACGACGAAACTTCCTTTTAGCTCTCCTGGGGGTAGAAATGCTTATCAATGCCGGAAACCTCAACTTTCTGGCCTTTGCGCGTTATCATAATGACCTGACAGGGGCCATGTTTGTGCTATTTGGGATTTGTTTAGCGGCGGTAGAAGCCGTGATCGGCCTGGCGCTAACCGTACGCCTTTTCCGGGCTCATGAGACGTTAGGATTTCACGCAATCGCAAACTTGCGATGGTAGAGACGCTATTACCGCTGGCCATCGGCCTTCCTATTATTGGCGCAGCGACCATTGGGTTGGGAGGCCTTTTTATTCCGGCTCTGCGCGAGGCCCGAAAAGCCTTTGGCGCGTTGGCTATGGCCTTCGTAGCCCTGAGCTTCGGGATCTTCTTCTGGACGTTTCTCACTTATGCAAAGCCCCTCTATGTGCTATCGTGGGAATGGTTTCGTATTGCGGGAGAGCCGATCCCCCTACGTTTTAGCATAGAGCCGCTAACCCTCTGGATGACCCTCATCATCACCGGCATCGGCGCGCTCATCCATCTGTACTCTATCGGCTACATGGGCGAAGACCCAGGGGCCTGGCGTTACTTTGCCTATCTCAATCTCTTCATCTTCTCAATGCTGGTGCTGGTGCTGGGGGATTCGCTGCCGCTGGTGTTTTTGGGCTGGGAAGGCGTTGGACTCTGCTCCTACCTGCTGATTGGTTTCTGGTATCGGGAGATGGTCAATGCCCAGGCCGCGCAAAAGGCCTTCATCATGAATCGCTTGGGGGACTTAGCGTTTATTGCTGGAGCGATCTGGCTTTATAGCGAGACCGGCACGTTGGATATTGATCGGCTGGGGCAGTTTATGTATAGCGGGGAGGTGGCGATGGGGATAGGGCTGTTATTTTTCTTAGCGGCTACGGGTAAGTCTGCGCAGATTCCCCTGTATACGTGGTTACCGGATGCGATGGCGGGGCCGACGCCGGTTTCAGCGCTGATCCACGCTGCTACGATGGTAACCGCCGGCGTTTTTCTGATGGCTCGGCTGGACTTCCTGCTGAATGCTGCGCCATCGGCCCTGCTCATCATTAGTGGAGTTGGCACAGCGACGGCCCTTCTTGCTGGCCTCATCGCTATCGCCCAGAACGACATCAAAAAAGTCCTGGCCTATTCCACGGTGTCGCAGCTGGGGTTTATGTTTGCGGCTGTTGGTGCTGGGGCCTATATCACGGCGATTTTTCATGTTTTCACGCATGCTTTCTTCAAGGCGCTGCTTTTTCTGGGGAGTGGGAGTGTGATTCATGCGACGCACACGCAGGATATCCGGCAAATGGGCGGGCTGCGCCGATATATGCCGGTTACAGGGTGGACGTTCTGGATTGGGACGCTTGCGATTGCGGGGCTGCCGCCTTTGGCGGGCTTTTTCTCCAAAGATGAGATTTTGGCGGCGTTGTATGCCCGGGGCGCAGCGGGTGAGGGGGTTTATTACCTTTATTGGGTGGTGCTCTTGGGGGTAGCGTTTTTGACGGCGTTTTACATGGGGCGGCTCACCTGGCTTACTTTTGAAGGGA
>JAPYWM010000094.1 GCA_028276345.1 Sphingobacterium sp. | reverse complement strand
TGGTCGGGGGTTCTACCCGGATGCCACGCATCCAGCAGCTGGTACGGGACTTTTTCGGCAAAGAGCCCAATAAGAGTGTCAACCCCGACGAAGCAGTGGCCCTTGGTGCAGCCGTCCAAGCGGGCGTTCTCGCTGGTGATGTGCAGGGCGTACTCCTCCTGGATGTCATCCCCATCTCCCTCGGCGTAGAAACACTGGGGGGCGTCTTCACCAAGCTCATCGAGGCCAATACGACCATTCCTACCCGCCGCACAGAGATCTTCTCCACCGCCGCCGATAACCAGACCACGGTGGAAATCCACGTCCTGCAAGGCGAACGGCCTATGGCCGCCGATAATCGCAGCCTCGGCCGCTTCTACTTAGAAGGTATCCCGCCCGCTCCCCGCGGCGTACCCCAAATCGAAGTAACCTTTGACGTAGACGCAAATGGCATCCTCACCGTCACCGCTCGCGACAAAGCCACCGGCAAAGAGCAGTCCATCCGCATCGAAGCCGGCACCGGCCTCTCTAAGGAGGAAATCGAACGCATGAAGCGAGAAGCCCAACTGTACGCCGAAGAAGACCGCCGCCGCAAAGAGGCCGCCGAAAAACTCAACCAGGCCGACGCCCTCCTCTATCAGGCAGAAAAACTCCTTCGCGAAAACGGCTCAAAAATCCCCGACTCTAACCGCTCTACCTTAGAGAATCTCATTCGGGAACTGCGCACCGCCCACCAAAATAAAGACATCAGCGCCGTAGATCGGCTCATGCCTCAGCTCTCCATGGAGCTGCAGAAGGTAGGCACTTCCATGTACAGCGGCGAGGCAGGCGGTGCAGCGAGCGCGCAAGGAGATGGCGCTACAGAGGTGATTTACGAAGAGGTGCCCGACCAGGGGAAAAACAACTAAGCACAACGGAGATGGGGCCGCCCGCCTTTGGCGGGCGGCCCTGCTATTTTTGGTACAAGCGCCGCACTACATCACCCCACGCAGACCAAAAGCCTGTGCCCCCTCACCCACGCAAACGCCCCACATAATCCTCATATCCAAACCGCTTGACCACCACATAGCTGTCCCCCGCCTTCAGCACCAGGGCCGGATGCGCCACCCCATTGAATAGCGTCGTCTTGACAAACGTATAGTGCGCCATATCGTGAAAGTGCAAGACTTCTCCTACTTCCACCGGCCGGGGAAAGCTATACGGGCCCATCTCATCTCCCGCTAAGCACGTCGCCCCTCCTAACCAGTACGTCGGATAAGCCTCGTCCACTGCTGGCAGGGCTTCCCATACCCGAGGCTTGTAGGGCATTTCTAACGTATCTGGCATGTGCGCCGTAAACGACACATCCAACATCAGCCAGGTTCGGTCGCCCGACCGATGCCTATCCAGCACCCGACTGACCAGATATCCCGCCTCCCACACCACCGCCGCCGAGGGTTCAATATAAATGGTTTCCAGGTTCGGGTAGCGCGCCCAGAAGCGGCGCACCGCTTCTACAAACCGTCCCGGTTCGTAAAAATCCGCCGTCAAAAGATGCCCACCGCCCAGGTTGAGCCACCGAACTTGCCCCAACCAGGCCCCAAACTGCCCCTCTAAGGCCGCCAAAAGCCCCTCCAGCGCCTCCGGCCCCGCCTCGCAAAGCGTGTGCACGTGGAGACCACTCACCCGCCCCGGCAGAGGCTGACCAGCTGCCTCCGGCGGCACCCCAAGCCGACTACCCGGCCGCCCAGGATTATATATCAGGGCACTCGACGAACCAAAATGAGGATTTATCCGCAGACCAATCCGGATAGACTCAGACAACTGCGCCGCATATCGCGCATACTCCGAAAGGCTATTGAAAACCCACGTGCCCACCATCTCTTGGAGTACAGGCACGTCTTCCGGCCGCACCGCCGGCGCATAATAATGCACCCGCTGCCGAAAGTAGGTATACCCAAACGTCGCCTCATTCAGCGAACTGGCCGCTACCCCACTGAGCTTCTCCCGAATAAGGGACATCACCGCCGGCAACGCAAACCCCTTCAGCGCAAAAAGTACCTTCACCCCACTGGCCTCCTGAACGGCCTTTAGCACTTCCAGGTTGCGTCGAACTTTCTCCACATCTATCACAAAGGCAGGAAGCGGATGCCGCATGCCGCAAAGGTAGGCCTTACCTCCCGGCAGCATCCTACCTTGCACTAAGCACGCTATTTTATTCGTACCTTTGGCGTATGTTTGGGTTAGGACCGTGGGAGTGGGCGCTGATTTTTGCTGTGGTGCTGCTCCTCTTCGGAGGGAAAAAGCTGCCGGAGTTTGCTCGGGGACTGGGAAGTAGCATTCGGGAGTTTCAGGAAGCCCTGCGCGGCGAGAAAAAACCTTCTACCCCCGAAAAAAGCCCCAAAGCCCCCGAGACGCTGGATAAGACAATAGACGGATGACTGGCATGCCCTTTTGGCAGCAGCGCAAAGCCCTCCCCGCCGTAGAAGAAGCCCTCCAACGTATCCACACGCACAACCCCACCCTCAACGCCCTCTTAGAAGTCTACGAAGAGGAAGCCCGGCAAAAGGCCCAGCAGTTGGATTCGCTGCCAGCCGATGCCCCTCTGCCTCTGCGGGGACTTATCTACGTGCACAAAGACAACATCTGCTATGCCGACCACCGGGCCAGTGCCGCTTCTCGCATCCTGCAAAACTTCGTCTCCCCGTACAGTGCCACAGCCATAGAGCGCCTGGAAGCGGCCGGCGCCCTATGCATCGGCCGGGCCAACTGCGATGAGTTTGCCATGGGCTCCTCCAATGAAAACTCCGCCTATGGGCCAGTTCGCAACCCCCGCAATCCGGAGTGGGTGCCAGGAGGCTCGTCAGGCGGTTCCGCTGCTGCCGCTGCCGCAGGCTTCTGCGATATGGCCCTCGGCAGCGATACGGGCGGGTCTATCCGCCAGCCGGCCGCCTTTTGCGGCCTGTATGGTCTCAAACCTACCTACGGCCGCATCTCACGTTACGGTCTCATCGCTTATGCCTCCTCCTTTGACCAGATTGGGCCCATCGCGCCCACCTTGGAGGCCCTCATCGCCACCTACGAAGTCATGGCAGGGTGGGACGAGCGCGATGCTACTACCAGCGCCCGGCCCGTAGAGCCCTTCTCCACCCACCCCATACCCCATCGCTACGCGCTCCTCCTACCCGCCGGCCTCCATCCAGCCGTCCACACCGCCGTCCAAACCCTCGTGGAAAAACTCCGCCAGGCAGGTCATGCCGTAGAAGCGGTCGACTTCCCGTACTGGGACTACCTGGTGCCCACCTACTACATTCTCACCACCGCCGAAGCCTCCTCTAACTTGGCCCGGTATGACGGCGTCCGCTACGGCTATCGCACCGCAAACCCCAAAGACCTGCTCGACCTCTACGCCCGCACTCGTAGCGAGGGCTTCGGCACCGAAGTCAAACGCCGCATCCTCCTCGGAACTTTCGTACTGTCAGCAGGGTACTACGAAGCTTACTATCAGCGGGCGCAGCGAGCCCGCGCACTCTTCTACGACTACACCGAAAAGCTTCTTTCCACCTATGAAGTCATCCTCCTCCCCACGAGTGCTACGCCGCCCTTCGCCCTGGGCGAAAAAACTGCCGACCCCATCCAGATGTACCTCTCCGACCTCCTCACCGTGTATGCTAACCTCACCGGCCATCCCGCTCTACAAGTGCCCCTCCCCTTCTCAGAAGTACCTGTAGGCATTCAGCTGATGGGGCCTTACTTTGCCGAAAATCGCTTATTTGCTGCGGCTTATGAGATACAGCGCCTTTCTCATCACCCTTAGCTTGGGCTTTTTGCACGCGCAATCCCCCCGCATCGCCGAATTAGATAGCCTCATCCGCTCCTATTTCGCCTGGGAACGAGAAGGGGGCCTCTTAGCCCAAGATACCGCCTTCGCCCTAAAAGACGAAGAGCCCGAAGTATACGAAGAGCGCCTGGCTGCCCTTCAAACCACCATCCCGCTGGATTTTAATCCGGCGACTTTCAATGCCATTCGAGGATACCTCTTTCAGTATCCCGTCCTAACGGGCCGCCTGATGGGTCTGGCCGACTATTACCTCCCCACCATTGAGTCAATCCTTCGCGCGTATGGCCTCCCGCCTGAATTGCAATACCTCCCCATCATCGAGAGTGCGCTCATGCCCGAAGCCCTTTCCCCCATGGCCGCCGCCGGTATATGGCAGTTCATCCCCAGCACCGCCCGCCTCTATGGCCTGCAAGTCAACCGCCTCATAGACGAACGTTACGACCTCATCAAGTCTACCCATGCCGCTGCCCGCTACCTACAAAATGCTTACAAAATATTCGGCGACTGGCTACTGGTAATTGCAGCCTACAACTGCGGCCAAGGCCGGGTGCTCCGCGCTATCAAGATGGCCGGCGGACGCACCAACTACTGGGAAATAGCGCGATTCCTACCCGCAGAAACACGGGGTTATGTACCGGCTTTCGTCGCGGCTTGCTACATCATGAACTACGCGCCCCTCCACGGAATACGGCCGATCTACCCAGATATTCCCCGGGAGACGGATACGGTCTTCTTCCCCAGAGCTACCCGCCTCAGCGTGATTGCCAGACAGGCGGGGGTGCCCCTCAGCTGGCTGAAATTCTACAATGCCGAGCTGCGAGCAGACATAGTCCCGGCAGGATACACTATACGAGTACCGGCCATAGCGGCCCATGAAGTAGCCAACCTCCGCGATAAACTGCTTAGTGGCGAACTGACTCTCCTTCCAGTGGCGAACCGACAGACCGCTGGTCGGGGCTACATCTGGCACACAGTCCGCCCCGGCGAAACCCTCTACCACATCGCCAGACAATATAACGTCTCACCCTATCAGATCCTCCGCTGGAATCAACTCTGGGCCTATAGCGTCTATCCAGGTATCAAGCTCCGCATTAAACTTTCGCCCGAACCCGACGCCGATAACCTGGAAAACTGGTTTATTTATACCCCTGCCGACCCGCAGTGGAGCCAGTATCGTTATGTAATGCCTATTGTCTATCTGATGCCCCTTCAACTCAAGGCCCTCCCGACTCCCACCCTCACGCCCCAAACGGCTCCTCCCCACCCTGAGTCGCCCGCCAGCACCTTAAGCTCCCCAACCCGGGCTCGGAAAAACCCCGCACGGAAGCGGCACAGCTCGTAGACCTTTCTGCCCAGTAAGGGTCAGAAAAGTCTCCCATTCGTCCCAGTCGGCATCCAGACGCTCGTGTAGAACTATCACGTCACCGGCTTTGAGGTATCGGGCGGCCGGGTACGCCCACCCTTCTCGCATACGATAATCCGGCGGCATGAGATCCCACAAAACCGTCTCCATACCCCACGCCTGGGGTAAAGACCGGTACCGTCCATACGGCGGACGATAATAGCGGGGCCTCTCGGGAAGCCGTTCTGATAGTATCCGCAAGCCTCTCTCTACATCGGCTAACCAGGATCGCCGGCCAAGACGCCAAGGACTAACATGCACATACCCATGCAGTTCTACCCGATGTCCCTGCGCATAGATGTGCGCTATGGGTAAGTTTTGATGATAGGTGTCTACTTTTTGCGCTAACCAGAAGAAAGTCGCACGCGCTTCATGGCGGGCAAGGACCTCCAGCAGGCGAAATAGCGCCTCAGGCTCCGGCCCATCGTCGATGGTGAGGTAGAAAACCCCTGGCT
>JAPYWM010000093.1 GCA_028276345.1 Sphingobacterium sp. | reverse complement strand
GCCAAAGGCGTCAGAAGCGGGAATACCTGCTCCCAGAAACGTCTCTCCAGCGCTTTCCGGCCAAGTTCCTTGATCTTATCCCCCCGAAAGAAGTAAATATCTTCTCTTTCAAGCGCCGGGATGTATACCGCTTCAAATATCTCATTGGCTCGTCGGAGGAGGGTTTGGACGCGCTCCCGAATCTGCCTCAAAGTTTGCCGGGGCGTGAGCCCATCCGGCCCTTTTTCCCGTACACCTGCCCGTACCTGCTCCAAAATCCCCGCCACCCGAATCATGAAGAACTCATCCAGATTGCTATAAAAAATGGACAAAAATCGAAAGCGGCTTAGGAGAGGATGCACCTCATGGAGGCTCTCCTCTAAGACGCGGGCATTGAACTCCAGCCAGCTTAGCTCCCGATTGAGATAATACTCGGGCCGTTGAAGGTCTATCTCCGTCGCTTTCGCGGCAGGTTTCGCATCATTCGCCATAGACATAAGAAAAGTACAAAAAAGGGCCGCTCTCTCCCGCTATCCGCCAGCTGCGCCGATAATGCGCCGCATAACAGAGCGTGCCCGAGTTATCTTCCAGCACGAAAGCATGCCACCGCCTAAAGCCATATAATCCCACTGCCGGCCACACATCACTAAGTTTCTTAGAGTGTCCGCCCAGTCCCTCTGGCCTGATCCGATCCCCTTTTCGCCAGAGCCGTAGCCGAACTGGGAAAATCTTCTCAGGCAGCGGTACAGCGTCAGACTCAGCCGAGGGCGGCTCCGAGGTAACTCGTATTTTCCATAGACCCCACTGGAAATTACCGGTTCCTGGTATGAGCAGGTCTGGCCATGCCGGCTCCCACAAGGCGGCCGATCCCCACTCTAATCCCTGAGGCACGCGACAAAATACCACTTCGCCCACCCGCCGAAAAGCACCTGTCCGCCCCCCCCGATACAGAAGGTATAAGTCCCTTCCCTGGCGCCACGAAAGCCCCACCCACTCCCGCAAAACCCAGTAAAAAGCATCCTCCCCCAGCCCCGCCCGAATATGCCCCCCAAAAGGCTCTTTCCGCACATAGCGCTCCGATAGACGTCGATATACTTTTTCCAACCGACGCCGTTGAAGTTTGTACAGCCCATAGCGCTCCCCCAAGCGCTGGGCAGCCTGTGGATGCACCTGCCGAAACGCCGGCCAAACCCGCCAGCGAATGATATTCCGCAGGTACTTCGGCTCATAGTTAGAGGAGTCGAGCCGATAGCTACTGGCCCCTTTCTCCCGCAGAAAAGCTATGAGCTCTTCCCGCGAGCTGGCAAGAAGGGGCCGCAGCCACCGCCCCCGCCGAGATGGGATTCCCTTCCACGCCCACAGATCCCCCCCTCGTAGCATCTGATACACCAGCGTCTCTACAAGGTCCTCATACGTATGGGCAGTTACGCCCCACGCTATCTGATACTTATCCAGGAGCGCTTCCATCCAGGCATACCGCAGGCGCCGCGCTTTCACTTGCAGACTTTCGGAACCGGAGAGGAGAGCGGGGCCCTCTATGCGCAGCACATCCAACGGAAGCGCATACTTTTCGGCAAAGAGGTGTACCGAATGCTCTTCTTCCTGACTTTCAGATCCGCGAAGGTTGTAGTTGACGTACGCCAGGCGCACCTGGTAGCCATTTTCCAGAAGCAAAAGAGTAAGGGCCATAGAATCTGGGCCACCACTAAATGCCACCAGCAGAGGCGCTGGCGGCGTCGTGTAGCGGGTTATGCAGCGCCGAACCCGCTCAGAAAGGCAGGTCGTCAGCGGGCTCGCCGGTGTCAGGCGGAATAGAAGCAGGGTCGTCCGGCATGGCAGCACTACTCGGCTCCGCGGCGGCTGAGGACTCCTCCGCGCGCGGCGCATACGCGATGATCTTGATACTATTCACCCGACACTCAAATGCCACGCCCGGCGTATTGTCGTTCCTGACATACTGTCGGATCCAAGGGGTTCCTTCTACCAGCACGATCGCGCCCTTGCGCAGGTACTTTAGCACTTCTGTGCTGTCGTTACCCCCCCGGAAGTAGTTACATTCTACCCAAAGGGTCTCTTCTTTGTCATCCCGTCCCCGACGGGTAATCGGAATAGAAAACCGAATCACCTGATTGTCTCCCGACAGGGAGCGCAGTTCGGCATCCCGTCCCAGACGGCCCGCAATGATAAGCTTCTGATACATATTACAAAGGTAAGAACTTTCGGGGGTCTAACTTAGTGCCGTTTTGAATGACCTCATAGTGTAAGTGTGGCGCTACCGAATAGCCCGTGGACCCCACATACCCAATCACATCCCCCCGTTGGACCGTATCCCCCACTTGTACCGCCACGCGAGAGAGGTGGGCATACTTGGTGACAAACCCATTGAGATGGTTGATTTCCACCTGGATGCCATAACCGCCGCCATTATCCCAGCCAGCGTGAATGACAATACCCGAGGCTGTCGCCTGGACTGGCGTCCCGTACCGGGCATTGATATCCACACCCGTATGCATCTGCCAAGCCCCATGGAAGGGATCACGACGAAAACCAAACCCACTAGTAATCATCCCCGCCACAGGCATCATGTAAGGATAGCGCTGGAGCGCCTCTTGACGAGAGCGCATCTCAGCATGGAGTTTTTCGTAGGCTTCTCGCACCAGATTAGCCCGATAAAGAGATAGCTCAGCGGCGCTCATCGGGCGCGCCCCCCCCGTCCCCCCTATCCACGCCCCTGCCGCAATCGGGCTTGCTCCCACAATCGGTGCATAAAAATCGCGCTGCCGCTGATAAAAGTATTCTACTCGCCCCTCACATAACTGCCACTCCTGCCGGAGCCGCTGTATCTTCTCTTCCAGAACCGCCATTCGTGCCCGCTCTTGCCGCTCTACGTAGCTTTCCCACCAGCGGAATCCCCCCACAAATAAGGCTACTCCCACCAGAGCCCCTTGCACCCACACCCGCCCCTGCCGCCATAAACTCCGCCATCCTATCGGCACCGGCACATATACCAGCCGATAAGGGTCCCATACATACCGAATAAACCAGCTTCTCATGCCCAACCAGGTTGTCGGGCACAAAGGTAACCAAACTTTTGGATTTATTTCTAAAAGTCTGTCGTCAAGCGCAGGCGCATAATGCGGCGATTCCCCGCATCACAGACGTATAAAATTCTGTCAGCGTGAGCCACGGCGGTGGGGCGGCGCATACTCATGGGACCGCTTCCGCTCCCACCAAATGACACCCGTACGAGCTTCGTGCTGCCCGCAGCCGGCGGCGGCTGAACCCCCTCTAAGCCCTGTAAGTTAAAGATATACACCGAGTCTAATTCCGCATCCGCTACCACCAGGTAAGGTTGGGCTCCCCCGGTAAGCGTAAGCCCCTCCACCCGGCGAAAGCGCCCGGGTACTGCCAAAAAGCCGTCCGCCTTAGACGTGTCGCCGACGACCCACCTATCATCTACCGCGTAAAACCGCCCCTGTTCCCCCTCCCGTACGACGATACGCTGGACCCGCAAAGGCACACCCGGCCCTACCTGACCCACCCAGAAATCTGGTGATGTGGAGACGAAGGGACTCTGGGGCGGTCGGGCCGCTGTCACAAGCCCCCACGGCCCCTTGAAGAAATCGGGCTGCGTGCCCAAGCTGGACTCCACCACTACGGCCTCTACCCACTGGTCTGCCGCATCAAACTTGATTACCGCTTCATCGGGGCCGCCAAATTTCGTCGGGGCATTATCCGGGCCATTGCGAGTGACATAATAGCTATTATCGCCCAGGACGGCGATCCGCTTAAAGCGCACCAGCGTATCCGACGTGCTAAAAGTCGCTTGAAAGTAGAAGGGATGGATGCGCTTTTGCACAATGCGGGCGTATCGCAGGCCATACCCCTCCGGCTGCGCCAGCCGAATCCGATAGATTGCATCTAACCGATAGGCAATGCCCCCTATGACCGTATCGACGAAAGCCGCCGCCAAAAGGTCCAGCCGCCGATCCTGGGCCACCGCATGCACACCCGGCAGCGCAAACCGCCCCAGCTCCCGCCCCGCCACATCCAGACATACGATCGCCCCCGCTCCGGAATCCGCCACATACACCAGCCGATCGTACCCCACACATATATCCACCGGCGCTACAAAACCTTCCCAATATGGCAGAATCGGCACATAGCTCACCAGCGTATTATCGTACTGAGGCACCTCAATAAAATCCAGCTTGGTCTTCCGGCCCCAGAAGTCCCCACACCCGATCAGAATCAGCCCAAGAAGAAACCAGAACGAGAGTATCGCTGCGGGCTTGTTAGGCACTGTGCGCATCGGCCTCCGTGATGGATTGAAGGGTGGATATGTGCCTTTCCCTTGCCAAGCCCTTATACTTGCTTTCTTTTGGGCTGGCGCATAGGTGTATCCTTTGGCACTCATAATTTAGCTCATGCATTCCTGACGCAGCTCGTTGCACGTTTGTGGGCAAAACTTCCCCAATGTACCCTACAGCCCAGCTTGGACCGCCTGCATAAAGAAGGGGAGACCCCGTATAACGCTTATATCTACGCTTGAAGGCCCGCAGAGACTTCAGAAAGCGCTTCCTCCGCTGTAAAAACGCCTCTACCAGAGATGGTGGGGTAAAGAGCGGTAGCTCCCAGCCGGCGCTTCTATCGGGTTTCTTTGTCGTTTGCATGGCTAAGCCACATTACACTTATGCGATGTTGTAGTCCCAAGCGGCCTAACCACTCGGCTGCATAGTCTATCCGGATGCGTCCGCGTCCCCAGCCGCGCATGAGTCCCACCCCCGCCGTGGGGACATACTGTTCCCGAACCCCCAGCTTTTGCCCCGCCCGGATGAAAAGTACCGAAGCATATTGGTACTCCACGCCAAGTCGGAGGTTTTCGGCGTTGTCGTTAGGGTGGTTAAGTTGCAGGGCAGTTTCGATTTTGTGGTGGTCGTTAGACCAGGCGCGGAGGGCGGCCCCGAGCGAAAAGACTGTCGGCGGTGGATACGCATCCAATGGCAGGTCGCGATAGCGGTTATCCCGGGTGCGCAGGCGGGAGTTGGGGCCGAAGTTTTGTACTACCACGCCAAAGCGAAAGTCTCGCACGTCCGTCCAATAGAGAAAGCCTACATCCACTACCCAGGTGGTAGCTTGAAACACGTCCAGGGCTTCTCGGACAATCTTGAAGCTACCGCCTGCCGAGAAGCGGTCGCTAAACTCATAGGCATACACGGGCCCCGTAGCCCAGTAAGTGGCGTAAAAGTATTCGCCGGTGCCCTGGGACTGGTATTCGGTGCGGCGCTCGATGGAGCCGCTTCCTAAAAACTGGGCTTGCCAGCCGAGGCGGTGGGAGACACGCCAAGGCCAGACGAAGCTCGCATAGCTATGATCCAGCCCGGCAATCCAGAAGGTATGGCTAAATCCCAGGCCGCCGCCGCTTCTGGGCAGGGCACCAGGATTGAGATACGCGTAGAAGGGGTCGCCTGCCATGGCTACCGAGGCGCCGGCCATACCCGCCGAGCGGGGCGAAGGGTCTACCTTGAGGAAGGTCAGCGCTGAAATACCTACCCGTTGGCCGCCCAAGTTTGGAAGGAGCTGGCCCCAGAGCATCGTCACCCCGGCTATCCACCCCAGTCGCATCCGCACAAAGAATCGTTAGGCCGGTAAAGTATCTGCAAAAGCGGGCTGGGGCG
>JAPYWM010000092.1 GCA_028276345.1 Sphingobacterium sp. | reverse complement strand
CGCCTCACTCAGGGCAAATCCCACTTCCTGCGTATCCCGCAAAAAAGCTACATCCAGCGAGTCGTCTCGCCAGGGTGGTGACAGCGTCCGGCACTTTCCCGCTGCATCCCAAAGCTCTATCTCCAAGTGCCGGGGCCGCTCTCGTGGAAAAAGATGCGCGCAGGTTACCCAGAGGTTGTGGCCTTGCCAATACCAGGCCGAACCTTCTGTGCGGCTTTCCTGATACCGGTAAACGGCCCTGATACGAAGCCAGCCTACCCGCGGGCGCGCAAAGCGTAAAAAAGCTTTTCGTGTGGACTCCGCTTCTTGCAGGGGGTTTCTCTCTTCCCCCTTAGCAGGGGAAATCCGCGCTTCCTGGCTGAGCTTTTCAGAAGCAGGCAGGGGGGAAGAAGAAGGCTGACAGGCACTGAGAAAAATTACGAAACTCTTACAAAAGACGTTCAGCCAGCGCCTGGGCCTGAACATATTCATCCTCCGTGTCAATGGAGAAAGTTGGGTAGGGTGCTTCTAAGACGTGGATGGCGTAACCGTGATATAGCCAGCGCAGCTGCTCTAACTGCTCGGCTTCTTCGATGAGAGCGGGAGAAAGAGAGACAATCCGCATGAGCGTTTCTCGCCGGTATCCGTAAAGCCCTACATGCCGATAAAAGGGATACCGCTTAACCACCTCGGGATTAGTCATGGGCATGTCCCGAACATGCGGCACCAGCGAACGCGAAAAATATAAGGCGCGCCCATTGATGTCCGTCACGACTTTCACGACTGAGGGGGAAAGTACCTCCTCCAGTGTGTAGATATGGCTGGCGAGGGTTACAATCTCATGCTTTTCCAGGCCGCGAGCCACCTGCTCCAAGTGCGATACTTCTAAGAAGGGTTCGTCTGCCTGGACATTGATGTAGGCGTCGTAGAGGAACTTTTCGGCCACTTCGCTGACCCTTTCGGTGCCGGAAGTGTGGGTGGTGCGTGTCATGACAGCTTTTCCGCCAAAGCCCTCTACGGTTTGTACCACCCGCATGTCATCCGTCGCTACGATGAGCTCGTCTCCGAAAAACTGGTGGGCCCGCTCGTAGACATGCTGGATGATGGGCTTCCCTTTGAGGGGGAGGAGTACCTTTCCGGGCAGGCGCTGCGAATGATATCGGGCAGGAATCACACCAAGGATCCGCATACGCGTCGTAGGTGCAAAGCTAATGCCATTGTGCGTATGTCGGGCAAAGGCGAGACCTGACGTTCTTGATGAGGGGATTTCGTACCTTTGAGATGTGCGGTTGCTGTACGCCCGAGAGGACGGGAGCATTTATGACGATCCGAAGTGGGGGGCTACGGGACGGTTGGGTTTTCAGCCGGTTAAGGCAGCAGAGGTGGAGCGGTGGATACCCCTTCCGGAGGGGAGCCAGCTCTTTTATCTACCTGGTCGGCGGCCTTGGGGCATAGACCCGAAAGGCCAGCTCCGCCTCTACGAGAGCGGTTATGCAGTGGCGGCTTTTGTGGCGCCGGCGCATACGCAGCTGGCCCTGGCCTCCTATGTACGAGAGCCGGAAGCCCCCACCCTCCCACTCCATGCGTACACAGCCGTAGCCTGGCACAAAGGGCGTTTCTACGTGGCTGCCACGCGCGTAGACCCCTCCCCCCGCCAAGATATCTGGACTTATGACTTTGATAAGATGGAGCGGGGCAAAGAAACCCTCCTGCGCCGCTTTCCGGATAATCGCCTGGTTGCCCACCTCATGGAAAACTGCGTGGATCGCTATTGCTGTCCGGCTGCCCGAAACCTCGCCCTGGGCCGCTGGGAGTGCCCTCTGCCTACTTCCCCCGCCTGCAACGCCGCTTGTATCGGATGCATCTCCCTCCAAGAGCCACATGAATCCCCCATCCCCAGTACCCAGCAGCGGCTGACTTTCCGCCCTACCGCCGAAGAAATCGCCGAACTCGCTATCCACCACCTTCGTACAGCCCCGGATCCTATCGTGAGCTTCGGCCAAGGGTGTGAAGGCGAACCCCTCCTCGTCTGGAAAACCATCGCCGAAGCCGTCCAGCTCATCCGGAAAGCTACCGCCCGCGGCATCATCAATGTCAACACGAACGGCGCTTGGCCGGATGCCATAGCCGCCCTATCCGAAGCCGGCGTGGATAGCTTCCGTATCAGCCTCAATAGTGCCCAGCCAGACTGGTACCACCGCTACTACCGCCCCAGAAACTACACCTTTGACATGGTGGTGGAGTCCATCCAGCAGGCGGTCCGCTTAGGGAAATGGGTCTCTATCAACTATTTCACTTTGCCGGGCTTTACCGACCAGCCCGCCGAAATCCAGGCCCTCCACCACCTCCTCCGTCAGACCCGCCTTCACATGATCCAATGGCGAAACTTCAACATTGACCCCGACTGGTACGCCCAGCGCATGAACATCCCCCCCGACTCTCTCCAAAAACCTTACGGCATTCTGCGCCTCATGCGGACCCTGCGTCAGACGTTTCCCTACCTCACGTACGGTTACTTCAATCCTCCGAAATGGCTCATTCTCAGGCGCAAGCCTTTAGCCCCACAGCCCGCCTAAGAGACGCTGCCCTTCTTCTTTTCTCATACGCTTTGCTGCTCATCACGCTGGGCTTTCGCTTGTATGAAGATGCGGCTATTCCGCCTTGGGCCGCTTTCCTGCGTTATCCCGAAAACTTCACAAAAGACCTTTTGGCGCAGAGTTTTCAGGGGGCTTCTTTTTCGGAGCGGACGATAGCGGCTCATGTGTATGCACCGCTTATTGGACGATGGTGGCTGGTTCTGCTTTTGCATGCTGGGTTTAGTCTGATACTCATAGCGGGGCTTTACAAGGCGGCGCGTCACCTGATAGGGTCCAGCGGAGCGGCATGGGCAGCTGTGTGGTTATTTTTACCCGGCCTGTATTATCAGAACTGGGGGAGTAACGAGCTGTATTATCCTTCTGTGCAGCCGTCGCTTTTAGCTAAAAGCGTTGGCGTATGGGTGTGGGTGGGGCTTCTGCGGGGATGGGGGAGTCTGGCGGCGGGGGCGCTACTCATAACGGCTGCCTTTCATCCCTCGGTGGGGTGGCAGCTGGGTCTCTTCTCCACGCCGCTTGTTCTGTCCTTATCACGCAGAGCGGTCGCACTTTATGGTGGGGCGTTAGCGCTCGTTTTAGCCCAAACCCTTTTCATCGGGCGCTTGGCTTGGCCCCCTCAGGAAAGTAAAGCGCTGTGGGAGATCGTCTTTTTAGAGTTTCGCATGGGTATGCACTTTGCCCCCCCTTATTTCAAGCCCCAATCCCATTTTCTATTTGCTGGGCTTCTTGCTATGGCGCTCGGACTTGCTATCCGCCAAAGGCACAGCCTGCGATGGGTTTTCCTCCTGTATGCTGTAGGCTTAGGCGTGTATGTGCTAAACTACTACACGTTTCGCTGGGCACCGATCTGGTACAGCCAGCTCCCCCGGGCCACTGTCTGGCTCAAACCCCTGGCTGTTTTTTTCCTCTTGGGATATATCCGGGAGCGCTCGGGCGTGAAGGTGCATCTTTCCGCCGCCATGGCTATTGTACTGACGGGCTTGAGCCTGCTCATTCTTTACCGGCTGGCTCGCAACGAGATAGTCGGTTCTCGCTACTTACAGCTCCTCCGGTGGGCAGAAAGTCCAGCTTATCGTCTAGGCGAATGTGCTCAGGCCGTCCTCCCAAAAACGGCTCTCATAGCGGTTTCGCCTTCGCATGAGGCGCAGTCTGCCCAATTCTTTGCTATGCGCAGCGCGTTCTTGCGGCTGGATGCGCATCTTCATACGTCTGATGCCGAAGCATATCGTTCTCGCGTGCGTCTGCTATATGGCGTAGACCCTGCAAATGGCAATTCGGCCTGGCAGGACCTTTTCAGAAACGGAAACGCCTTTTTTGATTCCATTGCTACGCATCACCCCATGCTATGGCGAGCGGCGGGGGTGACCCACATTATCACGGAGACGCCGGGACTTTCGCTGGGGTATCCCTGCCTTTGCCGAGCAGAGCCGTTGGCGCTCTGGGCCCTACCTACCGCTGACGCCCGTAGAGCTCCCTGAGGGTGCTCCACACTTTTTCTCCCTGCGGTAAGGTCAGAAAAGTCCGCTCCACCTCCTGAAATTGTGCCTCCCAAAAAGCCCGCGCTTTCTGCGCGAAGGCGGGTTTATGGTAGTATTCCAGCAGGATCGCCCGCCGCTCTTCACCCTTTGTCGGATCCTCCATCAGGGCCCGAACCGCTGGGGAGACTTCCTCATAGGCCCACAACCACAAAAAGGTGCGTTTCCCCTCTACGATGTCCCCACCTAACGGCTTTCCAGTCTGTGTGCTATAAGCATCCAGATAGTCGTCCTGCACTTGGAAGAATATCCCCAGTTTTTCGCCGGCTTCTTGGAGGGCTGTGATGAGGGGGTCTTCCTGCTGGGCGAGGAGGCCGCCGATGGCCATGGCGGCTCCCATGAGGGCGCCGGTTTTTTCCCGGATCATTTGGAGGTACTCCTCGAGCTTGACGGTGGCGGTGGGGCGCTGGGCCAGCGCTAAGTCCAGAAGCTGTCCATGACACACGCGCAGCGCTTGCCGGGATAGGTGCCGCAGGACCTTTGCCTGTACTTCTGGTCGCAGGTCTGATAGAACTTCGTACGCCGCTATTATCAGGGCATCCCCGATTAGAATGGCCGTATTCTCATCGGTCAGGGTATGAATGGTGGGGCGCCCCCGCCGCAGCTCCGACCGGTCCATGACGTCATCATGTACGAGAGTAAAGGTGTGCACCAGCTCAATTGCTCGCATAGCGGGCAGCGCCTCTACGAGGTCAGGGTCCCCCTTTGCATAAAGGGCATAGACCTCCCACACGAGCCGGGGGCGTAACCGTTTGCCGCCGCCCTCCAGGGCATAGTGCATCCATTTTTCCCAGCTGCCCATTTCTGGCCAGGTTATTGCCGGCAGAAGCCCTTCCCATTCCTGCATGCCCCAATAATACGCACCCCTGTCTCAACTTCCCGCTTTTCTGGCGACGATTAGGCCCACCACGGCCAGCGCAGGGTTCGTTATTTGCCAGAAGCAGGCTGTCCGACTTCTCAAAAGGCGTAAGTTAGTTCTCAGCTATGCGTCTCCGGGGTTTTGTACTCGGGATAGGGATAAGTTTCACCCAAAGTTGGCAGGATGTAGGCGGCGGGACGAATTTTCCCGTTCATGCTCTTCTAAGCTGGGGCGGGTACTTGTATGTAGGGGGGCGATTTACGGCGGTGGATGGGACTGCTCTCCAAGCGCAAGGCATCGCCCGTTGGACCGGTAACGGCTGGCAAGCTATCGCAAACCCCGGCGCCGGCGGCCATGGCAAAGTCAACGTCATGACAGTTTTCCAGGGCAAGCTGATCGTAGGTGGGGATTTCACCGGTATTGGCGGAAGAAGCGCAAATAATCTGGCTGCTTACGACCCAAATACTAATACCTGGTCCAGCGTGGGCGGCGGCGTCAACGGGGAGGTTCAGGTCCTGTATGTGTATGATGGGGAGCTTTTGGTGGGCGGAAATTTCACCCGAGTGGGATTAGCGCCGAATGATCAGCCGATTGCCTTCTTTGCCCGATGGGATGGGACGAGCTGGAAAGCCCCCGATCCAAGAAGTCCCAGCTACCTGCTGGTAGGGGGGAATCCCCTCACTTTCGCCGAGTACAACGGC
>JAPYWM010000206.1 GCA_028276345.1 Sphingobacterium sp. | reverse complement strand
TGACAGGCGCTTAGGGCCTCCGGCCCGGTTACACCCGGAGAGTTCGTAGTTTTGGCGGCATGCGCTGGGTGTCGCTTCTCCCTGCTGCCACAGCCTGGATAAAAGCCCTAAACCAGACGCGCCATCTCATTGGCCGCTCTCACCTTGATGAAGACGATCCAGAGGTCCAGCACCTGCCGGCCTGCACGCATTATACCCTGCAGGCCCCTCGCGAGAGCTGGGAAACCTTCCTCAGTCCTTTCCCCATAGATACCGGAGCCTTAGCGAGCCTTAAGCCTGATGCTATCCTGACAGCCTTCCAGATGTCTATGCCGGACGTAGATGAAACCGCTGCGATTCAGGCCCTGCAGAGGGCTATCGGTCACCCAGTGCAGGTTTTCTCCTGCCACGCCACAAACTGGGAAGCCTACCTCGCTCAGGCCCAAAAAATCGGTCAAGCTCTGGGAAAAACCGGCCTCCTGCAAAAAATCCTCAAAGATTCTGAAAAACGGCGTGAGACCCTTATTCAGAAGGCAGCCGGATTTCAGGCCGTATCGGCCGTAGTGGTGAGCTTAGGATCAGCGCCGGGTCTGGTGCAGGTGCATGGGGGCTGGGCAGCTTCCTTTGCGCCCTGGGTCAAAATGCACCTCGCTGTGCCTATCGAACCTTTCCAGAGCCACGTCATCCGTATGGAAAAACTTATTGAGCTGGACCCCGAAGTGGTGATTTTTTCCCATCCGGAGGCTTCCATAGCGAAGGCCGGACAGATGCTCTCTGCCTGGAGTCGCCAGCCGGCTGTGCAGACGCTTACGGCCTACCGGCGCAAACGGCTCTATGCTATGGACGGCCTGAAAGCCCTCTTTTGGAGCGGTCCGGACCTCATCGCCACCGCCGAAGCCCTCTCCGAAATCCTCCATACCCCTACCTACCGCTTCAACAAGCACCTCGGCCGCCTCTGGGCCCCTCTCCTCTAAGCGTATGCGCTACATCTTTATTACTGGTGGCGTTGTTTCCTCTCTTGGCAAGGGCATTGTAGCGGCTTCCCTCGCTAAGCTCCTGCAAGCTCGTGGCTACCGCGTTACCATCCAGAAGTTTGACCCCTACCTCAATGTAGACCCCGGCACCCTCAACCCCTACGAGCATGGCGAAGTCTTCGTTACCCACGATGGCGCTGAAACGGACTTAGACCTGGGCCACTACGAGCGCTTCCTCGGCATCCAAACCACCCGCGACCACAACGTCACCACCGGCAAAATCTACCAGTACATCATCCAGCAAGAACGGGCCGGCGCCTACCTCGGCAAAACCGTCCAGGTCATCCCCCACGTTACCGACGAAATTAAACGCCGCTTCACCCTCCTCGCCCAGAAAGAACCCTACGACATCGTTATCACCGAACTCGGCGGCACAGTAGGCGACATCGAATCGCTCCCCTACATTGAAGCGGCTCGGCAGCTGCATTATGAGTTAGGCCCGCTGCGGGTGCTTTTTATCCACCTGACCCTCCTACTTTACCTGGAAACCACCAAAGAGCTCAAAACGAAACCCACCCAGCACTCCGTGCGGGAACTTCAGCGGGCGGGGGTCCAGCCAGATATCCTGGTGTGCCGAACCGCACATCCTATCTCGCGCGAGCTACGTAGCAAGATCGCCCTGCTCACCAACGTCCCCCGCAATGCCGTCATTCAGGCGCTGGATGTGCCTAACATCTACCAGGTGCCTTTCCAGCTGCGGCGGGAAAAGCTGGACGAAGTCGTGCTGCGGCGATTTCGCCTGCCGATTCGGGGGGAGCCAGACCTCATCACCTGGAATACCTTCCTCACCCGTCTGCAAGGCGCCGAACATACCGTCCGCATCGCCCTGGTAGGCAAATATGTAGAACTGCAAGACGCCTATAAGTCTATTCACGAAGCGCTCATTCATGCCAGTGGGTGGCAGGGACTAAGGCTCGAGCTGGGGTGGATTCACTCAGCAGACCTGACGCCAGAGAGCCTTTCCCGGCATTTACGCGGCTATCAGGGGATTTTAATTGCGCCGGGCTTCGGGGAAAGGGCTATCGCAGGCAAGCTCCTCGCTATTCAGTATGCCCGGGAAGAAGGCATCCCCCTCTTCGGCATCTGCTTAGGCATGCAAATGATGGTGGTAGAGTTTGCCCGACACGTGCTGGGACTATCCGAGGCGCATTCTACGGAAATGGACCCCCACACTCCCCACCCCGTCATAGACCTCATGCCTGAGCAGCAGGGCCTTAGTCAGCTGGGCGGAACCATGCGCTTAGGTGCCTACCCCTGCGAAATCCGCAAGGGCACCCTCGCCTACCGCGCCTATCAGAAAACCCTCGTCTACGAACGCCACCGCCACCGCTACGAGCTCAATAATACCTACCGCCCCGCCCTCGAAGAAGCCGGCCTCCTCGTCAGTGGTACCTACCCTGACAAAAAACTCGTGGAAATCGTGGAGCTTCCCCAGCATCCGTTCTTTGTCGGGGTGCAGTTTCATCCGGAGTTTCAAAGCCGGGTCGAGCAGCCCCATCCGCTTTTCATGGCGTTTATAGAAGCGGCGAGGCGAATGGGGAATGGCAAGTAAAATACCACAGGCATAGGCGTTTGGGCCTACTTGAGGCACAAACTTCCCAAGCTCGGCCAAGAGCATAATACCATTTCCCATCATGAGCTTTCTTTTTGGGCGGCGGGGGGGGCCCCCCCGGGGGGGGGGGGCCCCCGGGGGGGGGCGGGGGCACGGGGCCTTCTGCCTGCCCCCTCCTCTGGGGAAGTGCCCGGGCCTGAGGGCGGACCTC
>JAPYWM010000199.1 GCA_028276345.1 Sphingobacterium sp. | reverse complement strand
GGCCAGCGCCCTTTGGGCGCTGGCCGCCGCTGTGAGGGCGCGCCCGCCCGCAGGGCGGGCGCGCCCATCCCCTCTTCACATTAAGAAAGCCTTGGCCTCAAAATGGTATGACTTCACCTTCCGTTCATGTGCCTGGCACATCGAGAAGGCGCGTATGGATGGCTCCCCCTCCTACCTACTCAAAAAGCCTTTATGAGCGTAGACGTTCTTTATACTTGACGAGGCCCCGCCGTATCCGTTCCAGCGCCGCATCAAACGCCTCCTGGAAGTTCTCTCCGCGCTCGGAGACGTGCAGTACCTCCCCGGGTATGCGTACATGCAGGCGTATTTCACGATTGGGTTTGACATCGCCAACCTCTTCCAGGTACACCTCCCCCTCCGTAATAAAAGCGAAGTCGTTGTACAGCCGGCCCAGGCGGTCTTCCATGTAACTGGTCAAGTGCTCAGACAGTGGTACCCCATGCGGGTGAAAGCGGAAGCGCATACAGACAAAGATACGGCATTGGCGCATCATTCCGCCAAAAGCGCGTATCTTCGTGGCATGACATTAGTGGCCGAGCAGGTTCAGGCGCCCACTACCTTTAAGCGTCGTATCCGAAAAGTGGCCGTTTTAGGCGCAGGCGTCATGGGATCGCAGATTGCCATGCATTTAGCAGGCACCGGTTTCTCCGTGCTGCTGCTGGACATAGTCCCTAAGGAGCTCACCCCAGAAGAAACGCAAAAAGGTCTCTCGTTGCAAAGTCCCGAAGTACGCAACCGCATTGTCCGGGAGCTCTTTGAGCGGGCCAAAAAACTCTCCCCTTCCCCCTTCTATCACGAGAGCGTTTTAGACCGCATCACCTTAGGCAATCTGGAAGATGACCTCCCCAAAATCGCCGATGTCGACTGGATCATCGAGGTCGTCGCCGAAGACCTACAAATCAAACGCGCCCTCTACGAAAAGGTAGAAAAATACCGCAAGCCCGGCACGCTCATCACCAGCAATACTTCGGGTATTCCCATTCGCTTCTTAGCCGAGGGACGGAGCGAAGATTTTCGTCGGCACTTGGCTGGGACGCACTTCTTTAATCCCCCTCGCTATCTACCTCTCCTGGAGATCATCCCCGGACCCGACACCGACCCAGAAGTTATCCAGTTTCTCATGGCGTTTGGAAGCCGGGAGCTGGGGAAAGAGACGGTCTTGTGCAAAGACACCCCGGCTTTTATTGCCAATCGGGTGGGAGTATTTGCTATCATGCACCTTTTGCATGCCCTGCCTAAGTACGGGCTTTCTGTCGAGGAGGTGGACAAGCTGACAGGGCCAGCGATCGGCCATCCCAAGTCGGCAACCTTCCGCACAGCGGATGTGGTGGGGCTGGATACCCTCGCCAAAGTAGCTCGCGGGCTTTACGAAAACTGCCCCCATGATGAAGCTCGGGAATACTTCCGCCTACCCGACTACCTGGAAAAAATGCTCGCTGCCGGCCTCCTGGGCGAAAAAACTGGCAAAGGCTTCTACACCAAGCAGCGCCTCAATGGCCAGAGCGAGATCCTCAGCTTAGACCTGCAAACCCTCACCTATCGCCCGCAGAAAAAAGTCAAATCCGCCCTTTTAGAACGCCTCAAAGTCGAAGAAAACTTAGAAAAGCGCCTGCAGCTCATCGCGCAGTCGGACGAACCCTATGCCCAGCTCTTGCAAGAAAACATGGCAGCGCTTTTCAGCTATGTGTCCCACCGCATTCCGGAAATCTCGGACGACATTTACCCGATAGACCAGGCGGTGCGGGCGGGCTTTGCTTGGAAGTTAGGGCCGTTTGAAAAGTGGGATGCTGTCGGCTTGGAGGCAGGCCTCGCCGCTATCCAGAAATACGGCTTCACCGTCGCCCCCTGGGTGAAACGCATGCAGGAAAAAGGCTTCACCCGCTTCTACCGCATTGAAAAAGGCCGCCGCTACGTCTACAGCCCCCAGCACGAAACCTACATCGAAATCCCTGGCCAGGATCGCTTCATCTCCCTGGATACCCTGCGGGCTGAAAGAGTCGTCTGGAAAAACGCCGGTGCTTCGCTCTTTTATTTAGGCGATGGCGTCCTGTGCCTGGAATTCCATACCAAAATGAACACCATGGGCGCTGAGGTGCTCGATGCCATCAACCGCGCTATTGACATCGCCGAAAAGCAGTACGAGGCCCTCGTGATTGGCAATCAGGGAGAAAACTTTTCGGCTGGAGCCAATCTGGCCATGATATTCATGATGGCGGCGGAGCAGGAGTGGGATGAGCTGGACTTTGCGGTACGGGCGTTTCAGCGGACGGTGCTAAGGGCCCGGTACAGTGCCGTCCCGGTGATCGTGGCACCGCATGGGCTGACACTGGGAGGCGGCTGCGAACTAACCCTCCACGCCGATGGCGTGCAGGCCGCAGCTGAAACCTACATCGGCCTCGTAGAAGTAGGTGTCGGGCTCCTACCCGCCGGCGGCGGTACCAAAGAGATGGCCGCTCGCATCAGCCAACGTTACGTAGAGGGCGATGTGGAAATCAACTACTTCCGGGACATGCTTACCCTGATTGCTACTGCGAAGGTCGCTACCTCCGCCCTGGAAGCGATGCAGGTCGGGCTTCTTCGGCCCCATCAGACCCGTATCACCTATAATAAAGCGCGTCAGCTGCGGGATGCGAAGGCCTATGCGCTCCTGCTGGCGGAGAGTGGCTATACCCAGCCTATTCCGCAGCCTATTCGGGTGCTGGGCCGCACCGCCCTCGGCGGCGTCGAAGCCTCCCTCTACCAGATGGAAGCTGCCGGCTACATCACCGCTTACGACCGCCACATCGCCCGCAAAATCGGCTACGTCCTTGCCGGCGGCGACCTCACCGGCACCCAGTACGTGAGCGAAACCTACCTTCTGGACCTCGAACGCGAGGCCTTCCTCTCGCTCTG
>JAPYWM010000091.1 GCA_028276345.1 Sphingobacterium sp. | reverse complement strand
GGCCCTTCCATATAGTAGGCGCTAACTGCTTCTAAGAGGGCTTCCAGGTTTTCCTGGCGCTCCTGAGCCCGCATATCCTCTCGATAGTAGGCTATGAGCCCGGAGGCTCGTAAGACTTCCTCCGCCAGCATGGGGAGGGGGAGGGTGGCTACGCGTGCCCGCAGCGACTCCACGAAGTCCTGAAACCGCAGAAGAGCCTGTTGGGCTGTGGGGGCCAAAAGGGGGATTACGGCGGGCAGACTCTTCCATAGGCTCTGACCCAGCGAAAGGGCCTTCTCTTGCCATTTGCCGAGAGTCGCCTCGCCAATCCCCCGAGGCGGAATATTGACGATCCGCAGAAGCGCTTGGTCATCGTGCGGATTATGAATCAGCCGCAGGTAGGCTAAAAAGTGCTTCACTTCCTCCCGCTGATAGAAGCTCACTGCCCCCACCAGCTTGTAAGGAATGCGTTCTCGCCGCAGCGCTTCTTCTATCGCCCGGGAATAGGCATTGGTCCGATATAAAACAGCTATTTCTCGATAGGGCAGGTGCTCGCGCATGACCAGCTCCCGGATGGTGCGCGCAATAAATGCTGCCTCTTCTGCTGGCGTGGAAAAATCTTCCAGAAGCTGCGGTTGCGGCCCATCCCCCCGGTCTGTGAATAGCTCTTTCGCCATGAGTGTGCGGCTGTTTCTGAGCGTTTCGTTCGCTAATCGGAGTATCGTGGGAGTGGAGCGGTAGTTTTTTTCCAGCTTGATGATTTTTGTTTCAGGGAAATCGCTCCGTAGGTGGTGGAAGTTATATACATCTGCGCCCCGAAAGCGGTAAATGCTCTGCGCATCATCCCCCACCACGAAAAGTTGCCGGTGCTTCTGCGCCAGCTTCGCAATCACCTGATACTGAATCGCATTCGTGTCCTGATACTCGTCTACGAGGATGTGCTGATAGCGGTTTTGAAGCTCTGATAGGACGGTGGGCTCTCGTATGAGCAAGCTGTCCATCTCAAGAAGGAGATCGTCAAAATCCAAGGCGTCGGCGAGGCGGAGGCGCTTCTGGTAGGTCTCGTAAAGGCGCAAGGCCCTGTCTTCTGTAGGACTACCGGGGGAAATCTGTATAGGACGTAGGCCTTGGTTTTTCCAGCGGCTGATGAGGGCACGATAGCGAGCGGCTTCTTTCGGGCTCAGCCCCTCCTCCTTGAGAATGGTACGAATCAAGGCCAGGCTATCATCAGCATCATAGATGACAAACCGGCTGCTGACAGGCTCGCCATGCAGGTATGTTCGCAGCCACCGCGCAAAGAGGCTGTGGAAGGTGCCCATCCACACCTGTCTTGCGGGCGCCCCCACGAGCTTCTCTAAGCGGGTGCGCATGGTGTCTGCCGCTTTGTTGGTGAAGGTCAGCGCTACGATAGCGTGTGGCGAGACGCCCTGCGCTATCAGGTAAGCGATCCGGTAGGTGAGGACGCGGGTTTTGCCCGTGCCGGCCCCTGCCAGCACAATAGCCGCCCCCCCCTCGTGTAAAACAGCCCGGCGCTGCTGCTCATCCAGGTCTTTCAGCCAATCGGGCAGGTGGCCCATAGAAGTGGCAAATGTAGGGAATTCAGGTGCCTAAGAGCGGTGACCCATCGCCTACACGCTATAAAAATCCCCCCTTTACCCGCACAGGTCCGCTCAGCGCCAGACTCCCTCACACGGAAGGCGTACTGACCAGGCGCTTAGGAACTTCGCTCAGAAGAAGGAGACTGGGGAGGCTGTCCGCTGGCCGCCGATCGGGTAGAGAGGCTACGCCGGCCCAGGCGAATAAGAATCCATACGAAAAGTGCCAATCCTATCCATAGCCACCATACATGAGCCATGGCGATGAGAAAGCCTTGGAAAAGGTCCCAGCCGTTTACAAAGGCGCTTCCAAACTGACTCCAGAAACTACCGCCAGCGCCAATATCCGCATATCGGCGATTGACAAGCTGTACGACAATCAGCACCGTGCCGCTTTCAGCCCGCAGCTTCTCCAGGAGGTTCAGAAGAGAATCGCGCTCCTGGATGGTAGTGCTAAGCGCCTTCTCTATTTCCAGGATTTCGCCGGGGGTGCGGGCTTTGTTAAGAAGCTCACGGTAACGGGCTATGGCCTCCTCTTTGAGGCGAATCTGCGACTCAATGTTAGAGACGGACTGGCCGATGTCGGCACGTTTTACCTCTTCGGCAAAGACATATCCAGACGCCCTGATTTTTGTGAGAAGGCTCTCTGCGTTTTCCACGGGCACACGCAGCTCCAGAGTGATACGCCGATTCCCTTGACGCTCTCGGGAGAGCACACGCCCGCCATACCGGCGGACCCACACCTCTATGGAGTCGGCACTGTCTTCCCACTCCTCCGGCACGAGCCCTAAATGAACAGCCCTTAGCTGATTGGCCTCGCGAAATCCGAGTTCCAGGCTCAGCGACTCCTGCCTTCCCCCGCCGCAAGCCGTGAGGATAAAGACGGCCAGACCCAGCAAATAGCGCTTCTTGATCATACAAAGGCAAATATACGCCGCACTTCAATACACAGCGGGTGTGTAGAGAGGTTTTTCGTGATCCATCTCGGTACGCTCGGTGGTTGTGTGTGTAGTAGGAGGTTTGCCCTTGCGCTTCACGCGGCGGCCCCGAACATGCCCCTCACCAAAGTCCCTTACTCCTCCACCAGCCTTTCTTAGCACCCTTCGCACCAGTGCAAGGGATAGAGCTCCCTCGCCCTTCGTAATAGCTTTACATGCGAAACACGGACAGTTCAAGAATCAGATGGTGCTTTGCAGTGGTATGAAAACGCACGCATGGCTTGTAAGCCTGATGCTCGGACTGACCTTGACGGTCAGCTGTAAGAAGAAAGAGAAGGACGAGCCCACGCCTCAGCCGACTTCGCAGCTGGAGGAACTGAAAGGCGAGCTACGGACTGAGAAGGTGCTGGACGCCTCTAAAAAGTATCTGCTTGTAGGGCAGTACATCGTGCGAGAGGGGGGCGTCCTACGTATCCCGGCCGGGACCCTCATCTATGGAGACCGGGCGACGAAAGGAACCCTCATCATTGACCGTGGCGGGAAAATCTTTGCAGAGGGGACGCCCGAAAAGCCGATTATTTTCACATCCAAGTTTGGACCGGGTGAGCGCGACCGGGGCGATTGGGGCGGCGTGATCATCCTCGGCAAAGCGCCCGTAAATCAGTCCAATGTGGCGATTGAGGGGATTTCGCCTCCTATTGAGTTTGGTGGTAACGACCCTGATGACAACTCCGGTGTTTTCCGGTATGTGCGGATAGAGTTTGCCGGGGTGCCCCTGACACCTAATAATGAGGTCAATTCCCTTACCCTGGGCGGGGTAGGCCGCGGCACGGAGATTCACCACGTGCAGGTTTCTTACGGCGGGGATGATGGGTTTGAGTGGTTTGGCGGGACGGTGGACGCTAAATACCTGGTTTCCTATGCCACCTGGGACGATGATTTTGATGTGGACCTTGGCTATCAGGGGCGGGTGCAGTTTGGCTTAGCCATTCGGGACCCCTTTGGCGCAGACCAGTCGGGTTCTAATGGCTTCGAGTGTGATAACGACGCCAGCGGTTCTACGGCGCAGCCCTACACCATGCCGGTTTTCTCTAATATCACTGTCTTAGGGCCCATAGACAAGAGAGGTGCCAGCCGCAGCGCAAACTATCAGAATGCCATACATTTCCGTCGCAGCGCCGGCGTCTCTCTTTTCAACTCCGTGATAGCGGGCTTTCCGACAGGCTTCCGGGTAGATGGCGCTCAGACTGCAGCCCATTATCAAAATGGCGATGCTGTGGTGGCTCATAATGTGCTGCTGATTGACTCCGGTAATGTGGCCAACCGATATAAAGGCACTGCCGGCTCTACCGATTCTGCCGCCAAAGCTATTTGGGAGACCCTTGGCCAGAGCAACCAGACGATTGTGGACACCAATCTTGCCATTCTGGCGGGATACAGCTCCAGCAATCGGATGCCCTTCTTCCGCTTTATTGAAGGGCAGGCGCAGCCGACGTTTCTTTTGCCGGCGAGCTCTCCCCTGGCGACGGGAGCGGACTTTTCCCATCCGAAGCTGTCAGGAGGCTTCTTTGAGCAGGTGCTTTTCCGGGGTGCGCTCAGCCCGACAAATGACTGGACGCGTGGGTGGACGTACTTTGACCCGCAAAATGCCCAGTACTAAGCCGATACCGCTAAGCTGGGGGGTAGGCCTTCTATGCCTACCCCTCTTGCTTTTTGTAGGGGGGCGGTGTAGCAGAGATCGCTCACTGACTCCGCCTATGGAGCTTCCAGATAGTCTGCTGCAGGTGTATAAGACCCGCCTCTACCCCTATCTGGCCAGACCGAAGCGGGATAGCCTCTCCGGCTATCGCTGGGAAATTGCCCAAAAGCAGGGGGATACGATATACTTTGGTATCAGCCGCCCCGCCCGAAGCCTCTACAAAGGCCGACGAGAGGGCGTGGTCGGCCGCTTCCTCCCCGCAGATACGGGCTTCACCTACTACGAGGAGCTCTTCTGGACTTATCGCTTTCGGGAGGACACTTTGCCTATCGTCATGCTGAGGCTATTAGAGAAGTACCAGCAGGGCAGGTGGGATACGCTGGCGCTTTTGGCGTGTTGTGTGGCCTTTCCGGATAGGGAGACGCGCTATGATACCCGTACGCGCCGGTGGATGCGTGCCTGGCCACGCTAAATGCCTTAACTTTGCACCCCATGGCCAAAGAGAAAACCCCACCATCTGCTGAGTCCCCCGCCCCTATCAAGGTAGAAAGCTGGCGCGACCTGTGGAGCCGCTTCCTGGAAAATCGCTACGTCTCCATCGGTACCTCCGTGGCGCTAATAGCCATCCTTTTGTGGATAGGGGCGCGTTTTTACCTCTCAGCTCAAAATGAAGAGGCCCTGCGTGAAATGCGCTATGCCGAGGAGTACTTTCGGCAGGATTCTTTTGAGAAAGCCCTGAAAGGTTCTGTGAGTTTTATGGGGTTTGAGCAGCTCGCCAGCGAGTATCGCTGGACGAAGGCTGGAAACCTCTGCCGTCTTTATCAGGGATTGTGTTATCTGAACCTGGGCCAGTACGAGGCTGCCATAGAGGCGTTAGAATCCTGTGATATTCCGGATACCTACCTGGGTGGGGCCGCTTATGGGGCTCTGGCGGCCGCCTACGCCGAAACTAAAAACTTCTCCAAGGCCGCCAAGGCCTACGAAAAAGCCGCCGAAATCCATCAAAACTCGCAGACGTCACCGATGTATCTCTTGTATGCGGGGCTGGCCTATGAGCTGGCGGGCGATTACAAGGGCGCAGCTCGCCTGTATCGGGGGCTCCTGAACCGGTATCCGCTGGCCGCAGAGGCCCCCACCGCCCAGAAACACTTAGCCCGTGTAGAAGCGCATGCGCCGTGAAAGCCTAAACTATGCGCCACCGCCTTGGCTCATAGAGCGCGTGCGGCTCTATATTTTGCGTACACGCTGGCATAGTGATCTCATGGCCCAGATGGAAACGCACGCCGAAGCCCGCCTCCAAGCCTATGGATTTCCCCAGGAGCGCGTGCATTATCTAACTGTGGCGGGGGCTTTTGAGCTGCCGCACCTATGTGGGGCGATTGTGCGCCGCTACACTTGGCAAAGCGGCTTCCGTCAGCTCGTCCGCATCGCCGGCCCTACGCACATCCAGAGCAACGTCAAGCTACCACCCTTCTTCCAGGGCAACTTCGACTCGAAGTTAGACTCCCAGTTCGAGCTCGT
>JAPYWM010000090.1 GCA_028276345.1 Sphingobacterium sp. | reverse complement strand
GAGACCCAGCCTGCCCGCGTCCGAAACGATACCGATAAACCCTGAACCCGCAGCATCACCCAAAGGTAACGCATTTATGGAGTATAGCCGAAGGGCGTTTTGCCCTATCTTTGCCCCATGGCGAAAAAGAAGGGCAATCGCATCCAGGTCGTCCTGGAATGTACCGAGCATGCGGCCAGCGGCCAACCCGGCACCTCCCGCTACTATACCTGGAAAAACCGCAAGAACACTCCCAGTCGCCTGGAGCTGCGTAAGTACAATCCCATCTTGCGACGTCACACCATCCACCGAGAAGTCAAATAATCTGAAATACTTTGAGCTATGGCAAAGCGTACAGTCGCAAAGTTCCGCTCAACCGATAAGAAAAGTGGTTTTATGCGGGTGATATATCCCGTTCGTACAGAGAATGGTACCTTTCGCTTTCGGAAACAGCTGATCTCCTCCGACCAGCTCAATAGCTTCTTAGGTACGCAAAAGAAGTAGGGGATGCAGCTATATGCGGTAGAGACGGGGCGCTTCGCCTTAGATGGCGGGGCGATGTTTGGGGTCGTACCCTGGACGATCTGGCACAAGCTCATCCCCCCCGACTCCCTGAATCGCATTCCCATGGCCCTGCGATGCCTTCTCATCCAAACCGACAACCGCCTCCTATTAGTAGATAACGGCATTGGTCATAAGTACAACGAGAAGTTTGCCGGTATTTATGCCATCGACCACGAGACGCATACGTTGGACAAGAGCTTAGCGCAGTTAGGCTTTTCCCGAAGCGACGTAACAGATGTGATTCTGACGCACCTGCACTTTGATCATGCGGGCGGGAGCACGGTGCGGGATGCTGAGGGGAAAGTTCGTCCTGCGTTTCCGAATGCCCGCTACTACATCCAAAAATCCCACTGGGAATGGGCGCATAATCCCAATCCCCGCGAGCGTGCAAGTTTTTTCCCAGAAAACTACGACCCTATTGCGGAAGCGGGGCAACTGGTGCTTTTAGAGGGGGAAACAGAAGTGGTGCCAGGTGTGTTCATTCGGGTCGTCAATGGCCACACGGAGGGCCAGCAGCTGGTAGAGGTGCACTACAAGTCCTACAAGATTCTCTATGCGGCGGACCTTTTCCCCACGAGTGCGCATATCCCCCTCCCGTATGTGATGGCTTATGATGTGCGGCCGCTGGTAACCTTTGCGGAACGCCAACAGTATCTACCTTGGATCGTCCGGGAGCAGGTAGTACTCTTTTACGAGCATGATGCGGCTGTGGAGTGTAGTACAGTTCGGCTCACACCCGAAGGCCGCTATGAACGTGGAGAAACCTTCCCGCTTTCTCAACTCGGATGAGCCAGGAGATTTGGACCCTTCGGCCAGACCCCGCCCTCCTGAATGAACTGGGCAAAAACACCCTCAAAGAGCAGTTAGGTATCGTTTTTACCGAGGTGGGGTCCAATTACCTTCGGGCTACTATGCCCGTAGATCATCGCACCATCCAATACTTTGGAATGTTACATGGGGGGGCTTCCGTAGCCCTGGCTGAAACGGTAGCCAGCACGGCAGCCAACTTCGTCATCAATCCCCAAACCCACTATGCCGTAGGGCTGGAAATCAACGCCAATCACTTGCGTTCGCTGCGGGCGGGACAGGTGTATGCCCATGCGGAACCGATTCATTTAGGGCGGCTCACACAGGTGTGGCATATTATGATTCGGGAGGTGGGGACGGACATGCCGGTGTGCATAGTGCGGCACACGGTGATCGTTCGGCCCAAAGTGGAAGGGTCATAGATAGCCCCGGCCCCCCATTAAGAAGAGCCCACTCCCCCACTTCCCCCTTGCGATTATGAGAAATGTCGTACCTTTGCGGTGCCCGCTTAGCTCAGCGGTAGAGCATCTGGCTGTTAACCAGAGGGCCGCAGGTTCGAATCCTGCAGCGGGCGCTCCCCCTTCTTTCCCCCATCCCGCGTATACGCCACGCCGCTAATAAGCCCATATCCCAGTGCAGAAAGTGGGATAGCCGCAGTCAGGGGAAAGAAGTAAAGGCTCACACCCGTCCAGACAGCCACGATAAGCACCCAGGGCAGCACTAACCGAGGTTTTTTCAGGGAGAGGAAGGGCCATCGGCTCACCATGAGAAGGCCCAAAAGACCGATCAGCGCCCCCCACATAGCAGGATGGAGCCAGAAACCCTTGGGCTCACTGTAAATCCACAAAGCCCAGAAAAGCCCCTGAAACGGCGTCGGCATACCAGAGAAAAAGGGGCTTTCGTTGGAAGCCGTTTCTATGTTGAAGCGGGCCAGGCGCCATGCCGCAAAAAGCGGCAAACTAAACGGCACCACCACCATCAGGTACCGGGCCTCCGGATGATAGGGGAGGCTTGCAAGGAGGGGCTTGACGTAATGGTAGAGCGCGAAGGCCGGCACGACGCCAAAGGTGACCAGGTCTGATAGGGAGTCCAGCTCCTTCCCTAAGGCAGAGGGGCTTTTGAGAAGGCGGGCGAGGGCACCATCTAATAAGTCACACACCGCCCCCACCAGCACAAAGACCAGAACCATTCCCCAAGCCCGCTGATAGGTGTAACTCAGTGCGACGAGCCCAGATAGGAGATTTCCTAAGGTCAGGAGGTCAGGAAGCCGGAGCCGCCCCATAAAGTCCTCGCTTGTAAATGTAGGTTTCTACAGCCTCCGGCACGAGGAAGCGAATAGATTTTTGATTTTTCAGGTAAGTGCGTACCTGGGTGGCGGAGAGGTCTATGCGGGGTGCTTGGGCAAAGAAAGTAACGTTATCCGGGAGGGTGTAGGGATGCGCGTCGCCTCGGGGATACAGCCAGAAGGTGTACTGCGATAGGAGGGTCTGGCTTTCCTTCCAGGTGGGGAGGGTGGCGAAGGTATCTGTACCCATGAGGAGGCGCCACTGGTAAGTGGGATACGCTCGGCACAAATGGCGGAGGGTGTCTATGGTATAGGACGGACGTGGCAAAGAAAACTCTACCGCAGAGGGATGCAGGCGGTCTTCACCGGCGGTGGCGAGGCGGGCCATGTGTAGGCGATCCTCAGCGGGGGCCAGGTCGGCAGGCGATTTGTGGGGATTGTGCGGGGAAACGATAAGCCAGATGGCATCCAGGGGCGTCTCGTTGAGCCAATAACGCAGAACCATCAGGTGGCCGTGGTGGATGGGATTGAAGGAACCGAAGAAAAGGCCAATCATCATAGGAAGCGCTGGAGATGGTAGAGGAGGCGGGCGACGGCTTTGTCAATGTCGTCGTTGTAAAGGATGGCGGAGAAATGGGGCGCCTGGGCGATTTCGGTATGGGCGGCATGCAGGCGGTCTTGAAGGGACGCTTCGGAAAGGTCGCCCCGCTGCCGCAGCCGGGCCTCCAGCACCGCTATTGACGGCGGCAGAATAAACACCGAAAAGGCTTTCCCTTCCAGGCTCTGCATGAGGCTCTTCGTACCCTTGACGTCTTTGATGAAAAGGGGGATTCTCCCTTCTCGGAGGGGGCGCCGCACTTCTTCCCAGAGGGTGCCGTAGCGATAGCCGCTATACAGCCGTTCCCACTCTAAAAAGTCGCCCGCTGCCACATGCGCATCAAACGCCGCTTCGGAGAGGAAGTAGTAGTCTCGTCCGTGGACCTCGCCGGGGCGAGGGGGACGTGTGGTAGCCGAAATAGAAAGGGTAAGCTGGGGAAACGCGGATAGGAGGCGCTGGGCAATCGTGGTTTTTCCGGAACCGCTGGGCCCTGTGAGAATCACTGCCTGCACAGCGCAAAGGTAGCGCCAGCAGGGCGGTGTGGTTTTGGGATGAGCCATCCTCCTCTGCTCCCCTATCAGGGAGCTACCGAAACTGCCGGGGATAGCCATCGCCCGGCCCCGCCCCGTACCTTTGCCAGGTGAGGCAAAATGGCTTTGGTTTTTGGTCGGCCCTTTTTTTGGTGATTGCCAACATGGTGGGCACAGGTATTTACACCACGAGTGGTTTTTTGGTGGCGGACCTTCCGGCGACGGGGGGCGTCCTCATGCTGTGGATGCTGGGGGGCCTTGCTGCGCTGGGGGGCGCACTTGCCTATGCCGCCCTCGCCAAGCGTTACCCCCGCTCCGGCGGGGAATACCACTTTCTCTCTAAGCTATACCATCCAGCCTTGGGCTTCCTCGCCGGAGTCGTCTCTATCATTGCTGGCTTTAGCGCGCCTATCGCCGCCTCTGCCTATGCTTTTAGCCAGTATCTCCCTTTACCCCTGTCTGACTTTCAACGGCTTATGGCTGCTGCCCTCCTGATTTTACTCCTTAGTGGTCTCCACATGCTGGGTTTAGCTCGGGCCGCCCGCATCCAGAATGTCTTTGTCCTCGTCAAAATCGGCCTTCTGCTCACGCTCATCCTGGGCGGACTCCTGGTGGTCCCTGCTTCCCCGCAGGAGCTCACTTGCCCACGTCCGAGCTTTTCTACTTTGAGTGCCGCAGCTACGGGTCTGATATTTATCAGCTATGCTTACTCTGGCTGGAATGCTGCCGCTTACATCATGAGCGAGGTGCCCCGGGCTACCGAGATCGTTCCGCGAGCTATTCCCGCCGGTACCCTCACCGTGATGGTTCTATATAGTGCCTTCAACTACGTCCTCTTTCGGCACCTTTCCATAAACGAGCTAAGTGGGAAGGTAGAAGTCGGGCGCCTCTTAGCCCAAAAGCTCTGGGGGGATAAAGGCGACCTTTGGTTAGGGTGGGGCATCAGCCTGGCCATGGTCTCCTCTGTCAGCGCCATGCTCATGATTTCGCCCCGCGTGCTAAGCGTCATGGGTGAAGACTATCCGCCTCTTCGGGTGTTTAGCCGGCGAAACGCTTTCGGCGCACCTGTCCGGGCGCTCCTCCTGATTGTCTCGCTGGCGCTTGCTGTTCTTTTCTTAGCGGCCTTTGATGCGATTCTCAACTACATCGGCTTTTTGTTGTCGCTTTTTGCGGGGCTAACGGTGCTGGGGCTTTTCTTACGGCACACTCGTGAGAAAAACCTTCCGTGGGATATGGGGCTATTCTTTCTCGGGCTGACGACCTGGATGGTAATAAATAACTTCCTCAACCGCCCCTGGGAAAGTCTGGTGGGCTTGGCTACCATCTTAGGGGGCTTACTCTTGTACGTTCTTTTCCGGCGCCGCTCCTAACGCTAAGACTTGAGAAGCACACCAGCCAAGGCCTGCCCCCCCCCTTCCCGCCTCAGCTGCCCTAAGCGCCACTCTGGAAACTGGGAACTTTTTCGGAGTTTTTTCGGTTTTTCCCAGCATGCGGCGCTTCTGGCCAACCTGGTGGGCCACCCGAAACCGCCTGACAGTCTATGTCCTGACCACCCTCATCACGCTCCTGGGCCTGTACAGTTACATCACGCTCCCAAAAGAGCTTTTTCCGGACCTAGTTATCCCCACCATTGTCATCAATACCGTCTACCCCGGCTCCTCTCCAACGGATATTGAGAACCTCATCACCCGTCCTCTCGAAAAGCGCCTCAAAGGCATAAATGGCGTCGAAAAAATCAACAGCTATTCGCAGCAGGACGTCTCCACGATTGTCGTGGAGTTTAGCGTGGATAAAGACCCTAAAGAATGCAAAGACCTCGTCAAAGACGCCATAGACAAAGCCCGCCCCGACCTTCCCGGCGACCTCCCCAAAGAGCCTACCGTTACTGACGTGGACTTTTCAGAATTCCCCATCATGAATATCAATCTCGCCGGTAACTACGACCCTGCCCAGCTAAAAAAGTTTGCCGATGAGCTCAAAGACCGCATCGAAACACTCCCCCAGGTACGCAGGG
>JAPYWM010000089.1 GCA_028276345.1 Sphingobacterium sp. | reverse complement strand
CTTAGGTAAATGTGCAAAAATCTCAGGGGCAGTTGGTAGAAACCAGGATCCCCTTGGAAAAGACGAGCTGGCAGGGGGTGCCGCCAGAACCCATGACATTGACGGTGCGAGTGAGACCGTCCTGGCCATTCGCGCGGAAGGCGCCCGTGCCTTGAATGGCAATATAGCCGTCATTTACGAGTACACCCCGGCCTTGTTTTCCGATTACGTGGAGGGGAGCGTCCGGCAGTTGGGTGCCGATCCCCAGCCAGCCATCGCCGACCCCAAAGTCAATGCTACCTAAGCGGAAGTGATTGTACATGCCTGCGATGAAGACGCCGGGGACGGCGTTAGGCCATTGGGTGGGCTGTCGTGTGGGATCGGGGGCTTCTATAGGACGAGCACCCGCAGGCGAGCCTGGGGGAGGGGCATTGGGCTCCCGCACGATGAAACGATAGCCATTGTAATACCGGGCGCTGAACTGGTTAGAGAGGGTGGATATAAGTTCAGGATAGGGGCGGCCTGCTCCACCACGGGAGCCGGGGTCATCACCAATCTGAAAGGAGCCGGGGTGACGGGTGGAGACATATTTTCCAAGAGCCACAGAACCGGTCTGAGTGGCCTCGCTGGCGACGCCGCAGACAAAGGTTAGGTTACCGGAGGCGCGTACATTGAGCCCGGCCGCGAAAGAGGCGAAGCCTAACTGCCCGGGGTCGGCATGATCCGTGGCGTTAGCAGTCCAGTCATCAGGTCGGGCATATATGCCCATGGCTCGGAAGGCGGCTCGTTCAGGGACCCATAAAAGGCGAGTGCCTGCGCCTGTGGGAAGGCCCGTAACAGCAGGGGGTGCAGCTGGATTGTAGGCAGGCCCTGAGACGATAAGTTGGCCGTTGTCTATGTAGGCCCGGCCTCGTACAGCCAGCGCGTAAAGCTGTTCGCCAGCCGCAGGAGGAGTAGGCGTTTGGAGAACCCCCGCCCCGGGCAGCTGCGCGCCACTATGGAAGGCAAATACCCCTGCTCCATAGGAGGCCGAAACGCTACCTATGTAGGCGGTGGCATCGCCGACAGCGCCCCACAGGCCAATGGCGCGGCCAGTGTTATTATCGGCGCGACCCTGCACACCCACATTGGTGCCGCCGTGGTTAGGTGTTGTCCGGCTCCCTACGCCAATCAAGTAGTTCGCATCTCCATTCGTGACTACCTCTACGCCGTGGGCCGTGGTCCCACCGCCACTTAGGGTACTATTAAAGGCATTAGCGCTAAGGTTAGCAGCTCCGTTAGCGTTTACCTCTACGATGAGGCCTCCTTCGTTACCGGCGGCCACATGAAGGCGCTTCGTTGGCGTGGGGGCAGGCGTCCCAATTCCAACATATCCATTAGCGAAAACCCGCAGACGCTCCGTGTTGTTTGTGCGAAGGACCAGGTCTACATTGTCAATGGTGCCCAGGAAGTTATTAGCGGGGTTCGTGCCTGAGTTCCCTAAGAGAAGCCAGGCGTTTCCGGGAGCGGAGCCGATAATCCACTGGTTGAGGACCGCATCCCACTGGGGATAATCCCCCGTATTCGTGCCCCGGAGCTCACCCAGAACCCCATTGGCATCTGCGCCAATTAGCCTGAAGGGAGGCGTGAGCGGATTCAAGGTTCGAATGCGCGCATCACCCGCTACATCTAATTTATTTGTGGGCGTCGTGGTTCCTATCCCGACCTGCGCCCATACAAGCCCAACAGAGAGAAGCAGAAAAATCAGGCTCAAAAAGCCTCTACTATTACGTATCATAGGCATATGGTTATCGGATAACGGTTACGGTTCCAGCACGTTCGGTGTACTTGTCGCTGGTAAAGTAGCCTCGCACGACGAAGACATAGGCGTCTTCTGGGACTTCTTCCCCTTTCTGAGTACGGCCGTTCCAGCGGATGGGACCTTCGGGGCCTTGCTCACCCCGCCATATCAGGAGCCCCCACCGATCATAAATGCGTAGCTCTATTTTGATAAAGCCTTGGTAGTAAATCAGAAACTCATCATTGCTGCCGTCGCCATTCGGGGAGAAGACATTGGGCACGTAGATGACCCATTTCTGGCGGGTGCGAGCGAGGGCGAAGTTCGGCGAGGAGAAGTTATTCCACCCCGGGGTTTCCATGTAGGCACTTTGGGTCATGCCGGTTTGCGGGATGCCGGCGGCTCGGTTGATGAGGGTATTGACGGCTACCCACTTGTTGTTAGGAACTTCCCAATGGGAGAGCGTGTCTTTGTAGGTATCATTGGCTTCATCATACCAGATGCGGAGGGTAATGGGGTCGGTGCCCTGGATTCTTTCGGCGATATGGTAAAAGAATTCGTTAGCTTCCTGGATGGGGTCCTGGACGGAGAGACGGTCGTAGCCCTCTATGGTGGGGTCTACATTGGCAAATCGTACATGGAAAAGGTGCGGTGCGGCACTTGGGGTGATTTCCACGGGGCGGTAACGGAAGGGACCTAACTGTCTATCGCCAACAGGGAAAAGGTAAGAGGCGCTTCGGTCACTGCGGCGGCCTAAACGCCCGCTCCCCGTGCTACTAACGAAGCCGCTCGTGCGTGTAATGGCAGCCGGATCAGGATTCTCCACCGTCATGATGTTGGTATTGGTGCGTAGTTCGCAGTCATTTAGAACAAGGAAGTTCTGAATGCGGCCGTTGGCTCCGATCATTTCTTTGAGGTCTCCCCCATTATTGAAGAGGGCTAAGCTGTTATAGTAGGTGGGGGTAGGCCCAAAAAGGCGTTGGTATCCGCCTACGAGGTAGAGCCAGCCATTGCGCGGGGTCACGAACCCATCGCCGGAGCTGGTATTGATCCAGTCCCCTGTCAGCCATACCACGCCGCCGTCATTCTCAATGATGCCCGTTCCGTCTACTTGGAGGTCGCCCGGCGGCGCACCAACTACGGCCAGGGTGTCCTGGTTAGAGATGTAGACGGTCTCGTTGAAGATGTAGAGCTCCTGAGCTCGGAGAGATATTATCCAAATAGCAGAGAGCCAGACGATGCGGGTCAGTCTCATACACTCTTGGCAAAGTTAGGTTTTTTTCTGGAATTAGACACGAAGGGGGTACCACCGATCCAGTAGCGCCAGGGGTGACGGGCATCGGGACCTGCATAGTCTACACCGATGCGCGGTCCATGCTGAATGAAAGGCGGCGTATACCCATCACTTAAAATCTGGATCTGCGGGTGGAAGAGGAGGTGCTGGCCGCTCCACGCAAGGGGGATGGCGAGAGCCCGGGTAAGGTTGCCTGGGCCCACGGTGAGGCGAGGCTCCTCCGGCGAGAGCCCCCGCCGCTCTGCCATAAGCGCTTGCCCCCACAGCGGTTCCCCCGCCCGAATCAGCACCGCACAAGGATCGCCCTCAGGGCCCGTAACGATATTAAGGAGATGATGAAGCCCGTAGTTGAGGTAAATATACAAAGTGCCGCCTACCTGGTACATAGGCTCGTTGCGGCGGGTGCGACGGCCACCATAAGCATGACACGCCCGGTCCGAGGTCCCGGCATAAGCCTCCACCTCCGTAATACGAACCGCTGTCTCGCCCGCTGGATAGCGAGTAACCAGAATCTTCCCTAAAAGGGCGCGTGCTACCGTCCATACGTCTTGTAGAAAAAACGCTGGCGCTAATGTCTGTAGCGATTTCTCTTCCATCATCTCCGCCAAAGATAATACGAAATCCTGTTCGTCTTGCCCAGAGTAAAGGGGAGCCTTAGGCCGGGTGGGAAGCCCTTCCCCCTGCTGGCAGAGGAGGAGCCGGTCAGGAAGCCCAAGCTCCACACGCTAAATGCCCAGCGGGACACCGTGAATGGAAAATAGCGTAACCCATGCCTTTTCTGCCAAGAACCCACGCCGGTCACCAGTCCCGAAGTAGGGCAAAACTTATGCCATCAAGGAGAAGAGCGGGCTGATTATTTTTCGGGCAGGAGGCAAGTTTGGATGGGTTTACTTAGGCGTTTCTCGAGCCAGGTCCGCAGGGGCGTTTCAGGGAGCTCGCCTCGGTGCCGTATGATAACTACATAAAGGCTATCGGGCGTACCGCCGGCGGTCGTGAGCGTACTCAGCCCTATGGCAGAGACCCCCGGGAAAAAGACCCGGATTTCTTCTAAGAGGGAGCTGGCAAGGGTATCTCGCTTCTCATACATCTGCAATCGCTCGCGCAGCACCCGAAGACTATCCTGAAGTCGCTGGCTCTCTAAGTAAAAGCGCTGGTACGTGGCTTCTATCTGGGTTACGGATGGCGTGTAGGTGTCCGATCCCCTCCCCTGAATGATCTCAATCCCATCTATGGGAAGGTTGTAAGCGGCTAAGGCCTCCCGGAGACGGGCCTGCTCTTTTTCTGTGAGGACTTCGCCAATCAGGACGATTTCTAAGAGCGTTTTTTCGCCCCGACGGATGAGCTTGTGACTAATCACACTGGTATTGGGGTAACTAAGCTCGTGCTGGATGAAGAGGCGCAGCCGCTCCTCGTAGATGGCTTTTTGGACGAGCTGCCAGGAGAGGTACAGGCTCGGAAGGAACGTCCCTATCACGATCAGCAGCGCAATCCGGCGAATACGCTTCCTGAGCTGAATGTTGGTAATTTCTATGTTCGGAAAGCGCAAAAGCTGCGCAACCAGATAGGCTGCTGTGCTAATAAAGACAGCATTAATCGAGAAAAGGTAAAAGGCCCCCCCTATAAAGGAAAGCTGGAGGGTAGCCACCCCGTAGCCTACCGTGCAGAGGGGAGGCATAAGCGCTGTAGCGATCGCTACACCCGCAACGACCGTCAGTTTCTTTTCCCTACCGGTGGCAGCGATGATGCCGGCCAGCCCACCGAAAAAAGCAATGAGTACATCCCAGAGCGAAGGGCTTGTGCGGGCGATTAGCTCGGACCGGGCCTCTTTCAGCGGGCTCAGAAGAAAGTATAAGGCAGACGTGATAATGCTAAAAAAGACGGCCACGATAAAGTTTCGTAGGGACTTATTGAGCAAGGGGAGGTTGTACGTGGCGAGACTGACACCGATGCCGATGATAGGTCCCATCAGCGGGGAGATCAGCATGGCACCGATGATGACGGGGGTAGAGTTGACATTCAGCCCCACGGAGGCCACTACGACGGCTGCGATGAGAATCCAGAGGTTGATCCCCCGGAAGCGCACATCGCGCTCTATGGCAGCGAGAATGGCTGCCGGGTCGTCTTTTTCCTGCTCTAAGCTAAAGCGCTCTAAAAGGCGCAGGAGGGGGCGTATAATGGTTTTAGCCTGCATGGGCTACAATTTTTACCCCTGCATGAAGGGATAGCGATAGTCCAGGGGTGGCAGGAAGTTTTCCTTGATGGCGCGTGGGCTGACCCAGCGGATGAGGTTCCAGGGTGAACCGGCTTTGTCGTTGGTGCCGGAGGCCCTGGCCCCACCAAAAGGCTGCTGATCCACCACGGCACCGGTGGGCTTGTCGTTGATGTAGAGGTTGCCGGCGGCGTATCGCAGGCGTTCCTCGGCGATCGCAATCACCTGCCGGTCTTGAGCCCAGATAGCCCCAGTCAGTCCGTATGGCGATGTGCTATCCAGCAGGTCCAGGCTGGCCTCCCACTCTGCATCGGGATAGACGTAAACGGTGAGCACCGGCCCGAAAATCTCCTCTTCCATCAGCCGATGACGGGGATTCGTCGTCAGAAATAACGTAGGCTCAATAAAATACCCCTCCGAATCATCATAGCCCCCTCCCGCCAATAGAGAAACCTGCGGGTCACTTTTTCCAAGCTCAATGTAGGAGGCGATTTTATCGAAGGCCTTTTTATCAATGACGGCGGTGATGAAGTTTCGGAAGTCTTCTGGGGC
>JAPYWM010000088.1 GCA_028276345.1 Sphingobacterium sp. | reverse complement strand
ACGGGATGACGGCCTGATAGTCTGGGAAGCTGTACTCAATGAGGCGGCAGCTTAGGTCCAGGGCTGGATGATGGAAGAAAGCCTGTTCCTGCGCAGGAATCAAGGCCAGTTCGTCAGCCGGGTCGAAGGTTTTGATGGCGGACTCTAAGGCATCCAGGGCCCGTACGGGCAGGAGGAGGTTGGGGGCATTTTGGAGGGCGATATCGGTGCGGCTCAGGCGCACCAGCACATGGGCATCGGTGGCGACGAAGTTGGTTCGGTCCGGCAGGAAGTGGAAGTAGATGCCGGTGAGGGCGGGCCTGGTTTCATCGCGAGCGGCGGCAAAAGCGGTGCGCTGGATGATTTCCCGGAGGGTAGCCACAGGGAAGTTCATGCCCTGCGTAGCAGGTGGCTCCGGAAAAGCGGGAAACTCCGCCGCATCTATCCCGGCTAAGTCATAGCGCCCAAAGCTGCTACTGACCTGGAGCTGGGGCGCTTCGCCGACACCGGCTACTGTCGAACCCTGCGTGAAAGTCAGCACCTCATCATCCGGTAGGGCTTTGAGGAGGTCTGATAGCGGCTTGGGCTGAATCGCAATTTGCACGTGGGGATCGCTCCCTCCCTGGGGTAGTACCGTGAGCCGGGTCCGGGCATACACTTCGAGGTCGGTAGCTCGAAGCTCCAGCTCATCTCCCCGCTGATAAAGAAGCACATTCCGAGTAATCACATGCATGCTGCGGGTGGGAAGAATCGGCAGAACCCGACTCAGCGCTTCACTTAGCGTCTCTGCCCGAACCGAGAATCCCATATCCCCACAAAAGTAAGACTTTCCCGACAGCGGCTCTTTCCACAGCCCTGTGCAAAAAGCAGCTCTGTCGCTTTCGCCTAAGCTGCCATGCGTGGGTGGTCTTTTTGTATCTTTGCTAAGTGGTCCTCATGGAAGCGACTCCCCAGCGGCTGGCAACGATCGTAGCAGCCCTCCAGGCCAAGAAGGCTGCCGATCTTGTGGTGCTGGACCTTCAGGCGTTAGCTTATCCGCTGTGTGATTATTTCGTGATCGCGACAGCGGAGTCAGACCGGCAGGCGCAGGCGATGGCCGATGCTATCCTCGAAGAAATCAAAAAGCAGGAAGGGCGCCTTCCCACCTATCATTTGGAAGGGTATGAGTACGGCCACTGGGTACTGTTAGACTTAGGGGATGTCGTTGTGCATATTTTGCAGCCCGAAGCCCGTTCCTACTACCGTCTGGATGAGTTGTGGGGCGATGCCCGAATTCTTCCCCAAAGCCATGCCTGATTGGATTAGCGCCCTCTTTAGCCCGAAAACTATCATCTATTATGGGGGTACGCTCCTTCTTTTGGCCGTGGTATTTGCGGAAACTGGCCTGATGATAGGGATTCTTTTTCCAGGAGACTCGCTGATTTTTACGGCCGGCTTACTGACTCGGGTGGGCATCCTCCAGCATGACTGGCCGGTGGTAGCCGGTTTCATCGCGCTGGCGGCCTTCTTAGGCGACCAAAGCGGCTATTTCATTGGCTGGCGAACTGGCAGAGCTCTTTTCCAGCGGCCAAAAAGTCTCCTATTTCGCCCCGAGTATGTTACCATGACTCGAAACTTCTATCAGAAATACGGCGCCTGGGTGCTTATTCTGGGTAAGTTTCTGCCTGTCATTCGGACCTTTGCGCCTCTGCTGGCCGGTGTGGTAGAGATGCGCTATCCTATCTTTGTACTCATGAGTGCACTGGGATCAGCTGCCTGGCCTTTCACGCTCGTGCCCATCGGCTACTACTTAGGCGGGCTCCCCTGGGTAGAGGCCAACTATCACTGGATCATTCTCGGGTTAGTGCTTGTAACGACCAGCCCGGTTATTATTCGGCTCATTACTGCTGCCAGAAATAAAGCCATTTCCATCCAGCCATGAAGGAACTAAGCACGTACCTCATTCCTGTTGAAGAGGAACAGTTTCAGCCTTTGCAGACGCAGCTTCTCCAGCGGCTGTGTCAGGTGCACCGATTGCCGGCAGCTATCCTCTACCTATCTGATGCGGAAGAAGGAAGTCGGTTTCAGTATGAAGCCTCCAGTGGTCTGTCAGCAGACCCTACACCGCAGACTTTTCGGACCGGTGAAGGTCTTTTAGGCCAGGCCGCCCTGGAAAAACGCCCTCTCACCGAACGCATCCCCGCCCATCAGCTCCTCTCCCCCACCCTCTCTCCACTCGTAGAGCTGGATGCGGTCTTCTTGTATGCCATTCCCCTCCTGTATCAGGACCAGGTGCAGGGCCTCTTAGTCTTAGTGACTAACGAAAGCACGGATAGCCTCCTGGAAAGTCCAGACTGGCGGGAGTTTCTCAGCGAATGGGGCACTTACCTTCAGAGTGTCCGCTCCCGCCGTTACATCCAGACTCTCCTTGAAAAGACCCAGATTCAAAACCAAGAGTTAGCAACCCGGGAAGAGGAGCTGCGGCAAAACCTCGAAGAGCTTTCGGTAACCCAAGAGGAGATGCGCCGGACCCAGGAGCTCCTGACCGAGCGCAGTCGGTGGCAGGAGCTTGTCATAGACCTTTTCTCGTTGACGGCTTCACTTACCGCCTTTGAAGGAAGTAGTCTCATGCGCGTATTTCTGGCGCAGGCCAGTCGCTTCATGGAAGCGCAAGGGGGACTCGCTCTCTGGAAAGACCCTGACAAAAACACCTACCGTATAGTTGCACAATGGCTCTCCAAATCCGTGGAATTTCTGTGGCCTGAACATTGGACTCTTCAGGACGACCTTTTGAAAAGGCTGGAAAAAGAACGAAAAGCTGTGTCGGCTATCTCACAGGAGATCCTTTCCGAAGGCGAGCCGGCCCTGACGGGGTGGCTTGTGGCACCATACTTTGAGTCTAAGGGCCTGGGGGGGTTGCTTCTCTTTGGCTTTTCAGAAGTACAGCCCCTCCGCCCCGAAGTAGAAAGTGCCCTACGCTCCCTCGCTATCGCCTTCTTTTCCGCCATAGAAAGAACGCATAGGGTTTTTAGCAGAGACTTTCCCGCACTCGTGGGTGCTTTTGCGGAAATAGGCGGTTTGCAGGTTACATTTTTACCGGCGGAGGCAGTGCAGAAGGGGGACATTCCCTGGCTACAGGAGGTTCCGCTCGTCCAACGGGATGCTTATCTTACAGCTTTACAGACTATGCTCACGAAGGGAGGACTCTGGCGTCCCCCTTCCGACATCCCCGTCCGGGAAATAGGACTGGCAAGCTTTCAGGGCCTATGGCTGCTACGTCTCTCTTGAAAGGCCTCCCTCTCAGCCTCGTCCTGCTCTTTCTTCTGAGCTGCCGCCGGGAAAATATCGTCTTTGCCGTAGAACCCCAGATAGAGTTTGAGAGCCTCCAGCCCGCGGTAGTCCAGGAGTTTGGCACCCTCGTCCTCACCCTTCGATACAAGGACGGTGATGGCGATCTGGGTGGCCGACCCGATAATCAACCCGATTTATTTCTGATAGACCTGCGTGATTCTACCCTATTCCCAGCGGGTTATGATGGGATCATCCGGTACAACATGCCTAAATTCTACGAAGGGCCGACTCCACAGTCTATTCAGGGCACGATAGAGGTGAGCATCCCGGGTATCATTCGCCTCAATCCCAATGCTTCTCAGGAACAGGTGCAGTTTCGGGTATATATCCTGGATCGGGCGGGCCACCGCAGCAATGATATTACGACCAGCATCGCTACGATCGTGCCATGAGGGAATGGGCGCTTTTAGGGTCTTTTTCCAGTGGTTTTGCGCTCTGGCGGGCTAAAACCCTTCTGGAAAGCACCGGCATCCCCACCTTCGTGGAAAATGAACATACCCAGAGCCTCTGGGGGGCAGGCCTCCTGAGTGGCTTCCCGCCTAATCCGGCTTTTGGTCCCCTGCGCCTGTGGGTCCCCCACTGGGCAAAAAATCAGGCTCTTAGCCTTCTACAGGCCGAGGACTTACGCCCAACTTGAGGGGGGTAGCTCCTGGCCTGTTTAGAACTCCCCCTCTATGCCTTCACTTCCACCCGGAAGGGGAAGGCGGCCGCAGATAACCCCTGATACCTATGCCTAACCTGCCGTAAGTCTCTTTTTGTTATTTTTGCCAAACTTATGGGGCGAGGGCGTTTCTCCCTATTCTACCGGTCGCCTGTCCTGGGGTGGCTCCTGGGGATCAATATAGCCCTGTATGGTTTCATGGTGCTCTTTGCCCTGCTGGCGCGCGTGGGCGGGCAGGAGGCCCTCTTTCGTTGGTTTTACCATAAGCTTGCCCTACCGGGGAATCTCTTTGAGCTCCTGCGGCAGCCCTGGTCTATTGTGACGCACATGTTCTTGCATGATGTATATAGCTTTTGGCACGTGCTTTTCAATATGCTCTGGCTCTACTGGATGGGGCGGCTGTTTATTACGGTTCAGCCGGAAAGGCGGCTGGCTTGGGTGTATGGGCTTGCAGGCCTGGCCGGGGCGGTGGGGTATTTGAGCTATACCTTAGCAAAGGGCATGGGAGGCTATGCGCTGGGCGCCTCCGCCGCCGTGAATGGCATAATTTTAGCTACGGTCACCCTCATGCCGCATTATCCTGTGTTTTTGTTTTTCATCGGGCCGATAGCCCTGCGGTGGGTGGGCCTCATCTGGCTGTTTTTAGACTTTGTGACGGCGTTGACAAATGAAGCCGTGGCGATTGCGCATTTATCGGGGTCGGCAGCCGGAATGGTAATAGGCTATGCTTTCCGGCAGGGGTGGCGCCCGGAAAACCTCATTCAGGCGATCCGCGAGTACTTTGAGGGGCCTCAGGAGATTTCGCAGGAGGAGGTAGACCGGATTCTGGAAAAGATTCACGCCAAGGGCATCAGAAGCCTTTCCCGACGGGAGCTACGGATTTTACAGAAAGCCACGGAAAGGTTGTAACGCGACACGCTTTTGCTTCGCTGGGTTCGTTTGTTTAGTGGAGGGTGGGCAGTCTTAGCCCTACTCAGTGTGTGGGTGCCGCCGTATGTATGGTCATGGCCCCTGATGGCGGCACTGGGAGCTATGTATGGGGGCTGGGTAGTCGTGGTGTACTTCTTATGGAAAGACCGAGATAAGCGACTTTACTGGGGCTTTCTGGCAGGAATGTGGGGCCTTAGCTGGGGATTCACGTATCGGCTTTGGCCTTTTTCGGAAAAAAAACCTCCTCCCTCCCCTACCCTTCGTGTCGCCACCTGGAATATGGATGCCTCCCATTACGATCGAAAACTAATCGAACGGGATTTAGCCTTCCTGGCCGAAGTGCGCGCCGATGTAGTGTGCTTACAGGAGGTATATCTGGGAGACTATTCGGCAGAATGTTTCGCGGATCGAGCGGGGTATCCGTATATCCTTTTTAGGAAAGCCGGTCCAGCCATGGGAATGGCGATTCTTTCGAGGTATCCGGTGACAGATTACGGGGCTTCTATTCTTTTACGAGGAAGTACCAACGGTGTCTTGGCAGGCAAGGTGACTTTACCAAGTGGAGATACAGGGCTGGTGGTGAATGTGCATTATCCCTCGTACCGCTTAGGGAAGGCGGAGAGCTGGAAGTATAGGCACTGGCACCGCGTATGGGAGGCCCAGCAGGAAATAGATAGCTTACTTGGGCGGATACGAGAGGCCTGGCAGCGGCCGATGTGGGTGTGTGGGGATTTTAATGCGATACCGCTAAGTTATGCGGCGGGACAATGGTGGGGGTATTTATGGGATAGTTATGGGGCGGCAGGATGGCTAGAAGGGCCCACGTGGCGGCCTATCCCCCTGCGAATAGACTACATCTGGGGGCCGTCTCCGGCTTATCGGCAAACGACGCGATGGGTGGAAGGACACCACCATGCTTACCTCCTGGCAGAGTACGGAG
>JAPYWM010000087.1 GCA_028276345.1 Sphingobacterium sp. | reverse complement strand
TCGGCGCCCACCTCATCATGGAGCGTCTGGCCGACTACCGGGGCGACGATAAGGACACCCTTATGCAGAGCCTCCGAGAAGAGATCATGATGCTCCTCAAGCAGAGCTTCCGCCCAGAATTCCTCAACCGCATCGATGAGATCGTGCTTTTCGAGCCGCTCTCGCCCGAGCTGCTGAGCCAGATTGTCACCATCCAGCTCAATCAGGCCAAGAAGCGCCTCGCTGACCAGGATATAGAGCTTTCCTGGGAGCCGGAGGTGGTGGAGCTGCTGGGAGAGCTGGGGTATGATGTGCAGTTCGGTGCTCGTCCGCTCAAGCGGGTTATTCAGAACCTCATCCTCAACCCCCTGGCGGAGAAGCTCCTCAGCGGCGAAATCCCGCCTCGCAGCTCGGTATATCTGCGCGCCTTTGATGGACGGGTGTACTTTGAGGTGGTACAGCCGGTCGCATCAGCCCAGTGAAAGAAACAAGCACAAACGTTACCGCCCAGCTAAATTTAGCTGGGCGGCTTTTTTATAGTCTGGTTTTGTGCGCGAAATGAGCCCTACTCGGCGGCTTCTGCGCTTTGGTCCTTCTTTTTAGACTTTTTCTCGGGTTTAGGTTCGGCGGGGGCTTCGCGCTTTTCCTTTTTGGGCTTTTCTGGGGCGACGGGGATGGCGGAGGAGGACGAAGACTCGGAGGCGCCGGACTTCACATAGCCGAAGCCGAGGGAGAAGCGGAGGTAGATCGCCGTGAGCTGTACAGGATTGACGCCCAGGACAGGAAGGTCATTGGTAGTGGGTTTCCAGGCGCCTTTACTGGGGGCGAACTGGGCGCCCAGGTCAGCTCCCCAGAAGTAGGTGATGCCGTCCGCGCGCTTGAAGCGGCGCAGGCCTAAGCCCAGCTCTGCCAGGCCCAGGTCGGCTTTGTAGGTTTCTTTTTCAAGGGGGCGAAGCTCCTGCGTCAGACCGAAATGAATCGGTTCGGTAAAGTAGTTCGTATAACGCATTTCGGCGCGGCCAATGTAGTAACCAGCATAAGGGTAGAAAAGCCAGGTGTTTTTGTTGACTGCGGCGAAGCCGAGTTGGCCGCCATAGTGAAGGGTGTAGGGGCGAGCGAGGCCGCGTTCGGTTTCGGAGGCGTCAAAGTGCATGAGCTGGGCGCCACCTGAAAGGAGCAGACGCCGACCGATGAGAATGTCCAGATTTCCGCCGGCGGTGGTAGCCCAAGGGCGTAGGGTAAAGTCCTTACCCAAGGCATCGGCCTGTTTGAGGTCATTGGCGAGCTTGCCCCAGAAGCCTATCCCCACGCCACTATGCACGCGCACGAGAATAGCAAGTTTTAGCGGGTCTTCCTGGGCGTAAACCCACAGGCTCAGCAGGAATATGGCAAGGTACCGCATCACGCAAAAGTAAGGGTTTCCCGTGGACAATAAGATAGGCTCACTCCCGCACCAGATGCCGAAACTTCTCCCGGGCTTTCTGCACTTTCGGCGAGATCACCCAGGCACAGTAGGGCTTATCGGGATTTCGAGCATAATAGTCGCGGTGATACGCCTCTGCCGGGTAAAAGTTCCGATAAGGCTCAATCGCAGTAACGATGGGCCTGTCAAAAACTTTCTTGGCGGTCAGATCGGCTTTTACCTGCTCGGCGGTCTGCTTCTGCGCGTCATCAAAGTAAAAAATCACCGAGCGATACTGGGGGCCGACGTCGTTGCCCTGACGGTTTGGGGTGGTAGGGTCGTGTGTGAGGAAGAAGTATTCTATCAGGTTGCGGTAGGAGATGACCTTGGGGTCAAAGCGGATGAGGATGGCTTCGGCGTGGCCGGTAGTGCCGGTGCAGACGGCCTCATAGGAGGGATTGACCACATGGCCGCCCGCATAGCCCGGCGTCACCTCATGCACGCCTTTCAGCATTTTGAAGAGGGCTTCCGTACACCAGAAGCACCCTCCGCCCACCAGCGCACTATCCAGCGTCTGCGCACTACTCATAAGCGGGAAGGTAAACAAAAAGAAGGCGGCAGCCCAGCGGAAGCCTACTCCGATAGCGCCCGTCATAAGGTCGGCTGGTCAAAGTGGATGTCGGCGGCTTGGAGGGGGGATAGCGCTTCTTCTCGTAGCCGCTGCTGGTAGGCGAGGAGTTTGGCCTGGAGGGTGGGGTCCTGCAAGGCTAAGATGCGTACGGCCAGGAGAGCGGCATTAGCCGCATTGTCAATGGCGACGGTAGCGACCGGCACGCCCCGCGGCATCTGGACAATAGAAAGCAGCGAGTCCAGCCCGGCAAGCGACTGGCTACTGCGAATAGGCACCCCAATCACCGGCAAGGTCGTGAGAGAAGCTATCATCCCAGGCAGGTGGGCCGCTCCCCCCGCCCCGGCGATAATTACCTGGAGCCCCCGCTCCGCCGCGCGCTGCGCATAACGGTAAAGGCGTTCTGGCGTGCGATGGGCAGAGACGATGGTGAATTCATGCGGGATGTCAAAGTCCTTCAACACTTGGCGGGCGGCTTCCATGATTTTGCTGTCGGAGGCGCTTCCCATGATGATGCCGACTTGGGGTGGCATGGGGTAAAGGTACATTTAGCTGGGTTTGCGCTGGCAGGCGCCGTGTGCGCAGGAGCGGCGAGCCGCTATCTGACGATAGAGCCAGTCGCGCCCGCGCCGGGGCATAAGCCGCAGAAAATTCGCCAGCCATCGGTAGCGGGCATGCGAGAGAGCTTCTATGATCGCATCACTAAAAGCATAGATTTTGCCATCACGGACGAAAAAAGCCGAATAAACTGGCAAAGGCAGCTGGGATAAATCGGTATAGTCTGTTGCGACGAGCTTCAAAGACCCTGGGGGTGAGCGGCGATACACCCACCAGGCCAGCCGCCGACAAAAGCCACACTGCCGCTCATAATAGAGCCGGGCTTGCATAAAGCGTACAACATTTTTCTGACTTGGCTGCGTTATGAAAAGCCGTGCTAATCGGTGGGGGGAGTGGATTCGTTCAAGTTTTTGTAGAAGGGCTGGAGGAGGGGGTGGAGCTGGTTATGGAGGAGGTAGGCGACGGTGGCTTCGCTGAAAAAGGGAAGGAGGAGGATGCCGTTGCGGTAGAAACCGTTGATGTAGAGGATGCGGCCGTTTGGGAGGGACTCTTCGGCGATGAGGGGGGTGCGGGTGCGGGTGGCGGGGCGCAGCCCAGCCCAGGTGGAGAGGATGCGCGCCTCGTACAAGTCTGGGAAGACATGGTAAGCCCGGCGCAGGATTTCCAGGATGCCGCCTATGGTGAGGGAAGGGTCTAAGCCTTTTTCTTCGGCGGTGCCGCCTAAGAGGATACGGTCTCGCTTGGGGATAGCGTAGCCGTAGCCATACTGGCGGTTGAAGTAACGTATAGGGGCCGGTAGCCAGCCCGGCCGCGGCGGCTCAATAGAGACCATTTGTCCCCGTACCGGATATACCTCAAAGGGAAGCGAGAGGCCCTGCAAAGGAACGCCCACGCACACCAGGATAGTTTCGGCCGAAAGGGGACCCTGGGGCGTGTCTACAGTCGGGTATCCCCGATCCGTGCGGCAAGCGAGGACGGGGCGGTGCGTTTCTATCTGGACGCCGAGGCGTTCGCAGGCTTCTTTCAAGCGGTGGATAAGGAGGAGGGGGTCTACCTGGCCTTCTTCGGGGGCGTAGCTGCCCGCCGCGATACGTGGCGAAATCATGGGAAGATGACGGCGCAGGGCAGGGCCTTCCAGCCATTCTATTTTTGTGCCCTGAGCTTGCACAAACTCGGCCCGCCGCCGCACATACGGAATATCTTCGGGGAGGAGGGCCACTTCGTACGTGCCGCAGGGGTCATACCCAATATCCCCCAGTTCCTGTGCCCAGGCTTCGTAGCGGCTGCGGCTTTCTGTCATGGCGTGGAGGAGCGGGATTTCTTCGTATTCGGCCTCAAAGGCGGGCGAAAGCATACCCCCCGAGGCGCCCATGGCGCCACTGCCTAGGGTGCGCGCTTCCAGAAGGCGTACTCGCCGCCCCTGCCGAGCTAACTGATAAGCCACCCCGAGGCCCGCTGCCCCACCCCCCACGACAATGTATTCATCCGCCTTGCCGGGCATATACCAGTTCTACCTTTTCGCCGCCTTGGAGGTACACTTGATGCCACTGGGTGCGGGGGATGACCCGCCGATTCACCGCTACGGCTATCCCCATGCGGTCTGCGGGAATCCCCTCCCGCTCTAAGAGGGCCCCTATCGTGAGCGGCCCCTCATATGTTCGGCGCTCGCCGTTTAGCAGCACTTCCATGGCTTTCCAAAAACACTTTTGCCGTTTTGGCGATCACTTCCCGAATAGGGGTGTAGGGCTTACCTGTGCGCGCCGTCAGTTTCGAGCCATCGTAGTAAAAAGCCTCGCTGGAGGTGCGAGCGGTTTCGCGAGTTATGACTGCTGGAATGCCCAGGACTTTGTGGAGGTTTTCAATCGTCCAGCCCAGCGCATAAGCTACAAAAGGCGGAAGGGGAATAGCAGGTGCGCGCCTACCCAGCGCCTCCGCAATCCAGGTAAAAAGCTGCTGATAGGCGAGATTTTCTGCCACGGCGACATACCGCTCGCCCCAGCCAGTGGGGAAGTTCGCCATCGCCCAGGCGATAGCCTGTACGACATCTTCCACGCCGACGAAGCCATTGATGCCCCGGGGGTAAAAGCGTAGGCCCTTCCAGATAGCGGTGAAAAAGTAGGGTGAACCTTTACGCCAGTCTGGGTAAGGGCCTAAGATGATGCCGGGATTGAGGACGAAAACAGAAAGGCCTTCGGCTTGGCCGCGCCAGACTTCCTTTTCGCCGGCGTACTTGGTGTAGCCGTACCAGGTGTTGTAGGGGGAGTCCGTCCAGGTAGCCCTTTCGTCAATGGGGCTGCGATCGTCAGCAGGCCGCCCCAGCGCCGCGATAGAGCTGAGATAGATAAACTTCGGCACGCCTTCTTCCAGGGCGGCGTTGACTAAGTAGCGGGTAGATAGGATATTCGTGCGCTGCATGTAGGCACGGGCCCGCGGCGAAAAGCTTATCGTGGCTGCCATGTGCAGAATGCCTTCCGCCCCCCGCACCATCTCGTGAAAGGACGCTTCCTGGGATAAGTCAGCCTGCATCACCTCCACCTGTCCCAGATAAGGCCTGAGGTAAGGATGGTCAGGCCGGCGAACCAACAGCCGCAGCGGAAAAGGCCGCCCAGCCTCCTCCCACCACCGAAGAAAATGATACCCTACAAACCCCGTGGCCCCTGTTACAACCCACATCCGGACAAAAATACAAGCTGGCCGGGATTACGGCCACTATCGCAGGCTATTTGCTAACGCAGCGCCATTCCGTAAGCCTCCTCTCGGGTATCTTCTGCCCGGGGGAAAGAGCGGGGATTTACCGCTTGCGAGGCATAGGACCTCCTCACGAGGCCGTGCGCTTCAGCAGGTAAAAGAACGCCAGCAGCGCACCTCCCCCTGCCAGGAGGTAGATAGAGAAGCCGCCTGTTTGGAGGAGCATGAGGAGGCCGGCCAGGGTGAGGTATCCCCCACTTACGCCCAGAAGCCATAAAAGAAGTTGGCTGGCATGTAAAGTGGGGCGGACTTTAGCCTGAAAAGCCCGCCATATCGGCTCCGGGGTAGGCCCTGCCCACCAGCTCACCAGCAGTATCCATGCCACCGTCCACCCCACCGTCGCTAAGTAGCTCTCTGGAAAAGAAAGCGGGATCACTTCGTGAAAGAAAAGATACCCGAGCGGCGGCGCCACTAAGGCCGTCAGCTCGCTAAAGACAGAAATGCGTTTCCAGAACCACCGCCCTATCAGGACGAAGCCCATGCCGGCACCCGTTTCTAAGAGGAAGTTCCAGGCTTTGGCTACGCTGTCCATGAGGGGGACGATGCCGAGACTGAGGATACCGAGGGCCACGGTGGCCCAGCGGCCCGCCGACCAGCTGGACTTCTCATCCAGACC
>JAPYWM010000086.1 GCA_028276345.1 Sphingobacterium sp. | reverse complement strand
AGAGCCTTCCCTGGCTGGACGTTTTGCAGCTGCCCCGCTCTTATCCCGGCCCCCTCATCAAAGCCTTGTACGAACGCATCCCCACCCTTGCCGAAAAATTCCTCACCTACCTCTGGCAGAAAAAGCACAAAGTCCTCGGCGAAGAGCTTTTCACGAAAGAGCCTCTGGATGAAGTCGTTGTTTTGTGGAATATCTTTAGCCCAGCGCCGCGGATTGACCAGTGGATACGTTATCAGGTCAGCCAAGGGCGGGCGCAGATGTGGGGATGGGATACCGAGGTGCTCCGAACCTGCCTCGGGGAGCCGCTCTGGACCGCCTCTGAGCGTGCCGCACTGCTGCCGGACCTCCCCTTACACCGGACTTTCCAGCCCGCTCAGCGCCGAACTATCTTCTTCCACAACCGTTATCGCACCCTGACAGAGCTTTTAGAAGAGGCAGCGCAGGCGATCGCGCATGCCGCCACGCAGGAAGCCCTCACGGGCCTGTGGGTCGGTGACGCCAAAGTCCAACCCCTCTTAGGGCATCTTTCGACAGAAGCGGGACTCCCCATAACCCTCCCGGGCCAGCCCACCCTCCTGGATACGTCTATCGGCGCCGCCCTCCAGAGCGCCTACCAGAAGGGTACAATCCCTCACCCCGATACCCTGAAAGTCCCCGATAATCTCGACGCCGCCGATAAAGAAGTCCTTTTACTATACCGGCTCTTTTACGAGAAGGATAAGGACAGAGCGCTGACGGCATTTATGGAGTTTTTGCGCTTTTTGGGGCGCAGGCCGATACCCGGCGCAGAGCCAGCTATTTCCCAGAACCTCCTCATCGGCACCCTGGCGCAGATTTCCGGCCTTGCCTACGAAAAGCTATTTATCGTTTTGCCGGCCCGGGAGCCGCTGGGACCCTGGTTTCGGCCGAGCTTCCTCCCGGCGCCCCTCCGACGAAGGTATTACCCACCCACCTACCGAAGCCACACCGCCTGGCGCCTCTTACTTCTCCTCCTGTATGGTGCGCAGGAAACCCACCTCTACCAGCTTGCCGGCCCAGAAAACCAATCCCCCTTAGAAAATCTCCTCCAGTACCTGCCCAAAAAGTACCCTTGTCTTTCCGAAGTGTGGCACATCGCCGCCAATCAGCCGCCATCTCGGGCTACCACGCCGGTCGGGATAGCGCCGGCCCCGCCCCTTCCTTTGCCGGAGCCGAAGCTCTTTTCCCAGTTATCTGCCCCGCAAGCGCTCTCTCCCTCGAGTGTCTCTACTTTTCTCCGATGCCCCCGGCAGTACTACCTCGCTAAAATCGCCAACCTCCAAGAGGAAAGGCTTTCCCTGCCGGCCTTCTGGGGTACCTGGCTCCATGAAGGGCTGCGCTTTGCCCTCGTGGGATCCGCCAATCCCAATCCCCCGCCGCTTTCCCTCTCTCACTTGTCTCTCCTCCAGCGGCTCTGGAAACGGGAACGGCTCTATCGCATCTTACGTAGGGCCTACTATCAAGCGCAGCGCGGCAAGTCCTTTCAACTACCGCCTCTCTCCCAGCACCCAGAAGCCCGCCTCTACCTTCGTCTCTGGGCCGACAGCGGCGCCCTCTTCTACAAACACATCCAGAACTACCTCCAAGAAAAGCACATTCCCCTGACTACGCCCCTCCGACTTTATCCCGAAGTCTGGATAGATGCCGTAGCCCCCCACCCAGAGCCTACTATCCGAGGGCGATTAGACCTTGTGATTATGGATGAGCAAAACACCCCCCTCCTCGCCCTGGACTACAAGACAGGCTCTATCCCCAAGCAGGCCGGCCAGCTCAGTAAACTTCTGGACCCCTGGAAAAACGCCCTCCGGTGGCTGCGCGGGGAAGCCGCCCCACCTGAAAAGCTCGTCTCCACCATTGACCTACAGGCTTTCACCTATGTGATGAACTTCCCCGACTCGTTTAGTTTGATTGTGGCGAGCGCTCTGAGCGATGCCGATCATGCTCTGTATCGGCTCGCAGATGCCGAGCGCGCAAGCGTTCGGGCGCTCTGGCAAGCTACCTTTGACCTGGTAGTGAATCGGCACCAGGCGGTTTATCAGGCCCTTTTGGGCGCCTCTGGAGAAAATCCCCGCCAGACGGCTGCCGAGCTTTTTCCCATGACCCCTCATGAAAGGCTCTGCACCAATTGTCCTTACGCGGTCTTATGCCAGCGACTTTAACATCCCCTTCTACGACCCGAGCCGAAACCTGGAAAGGTCACTTCGCCCTCATCGGCCAGACGCTGATTATTTCCTTGGGTTACGTCTTTGGCCGAAAGGCTGCCCAGGCCTTTGACCCCTTAGCCCTGACGGGTCTGCGTGCCCTTTTCAGCGGTCTTATTTATATGGGGCTTCTGGCTTTTATTCAGAGGGGTAGCCCCCTTGCTGCGTGGCAGGCCCTCTCCCGGCCCATCCGTCAGCGTCTCCTTCTCCTTGCTGCGCTGGGGATTTTCTTCAACCAGCTCCTTTTCAACTGGGGGCTGCGCTATACTACCGCTACTACGACGGCGATCATTTATGCCCTCACGCCGTCAGTGGTATTTTTTCTGGGCCTGTGGATTTTCCGCCGGGAAAAGCTTCTCTGGAGCAAGGCCCTGCCTCTCCTGATGGCGTATGCCGGCGTGATCCTCGCCCTCTGGCATAACTTCCTCCACACGTCGTACGGCTGGGGGAGCCTCCTGCTGGGATTTGCCGTGATTTTCTGGGGCTTTTATCTCAACTACTCGCCCCGCATCATGGCGAAACTCGGCGCCTTTCAAGCTACAGGCTACATCATGGTCCTCGGCGCGCTCCTGCACCTCCCAACGCTCCTCGCCGGCCTCTGGCGACAAGACTGGTCCCAGATTTCCCCAGAATCCTGGATGAGTCTTCTTTACCTGATCCTGGGCATGTCCATAGCGGCCTACTCACTTTTGAACTATGGGCTGCGGTTTCTGACACCGACGCAAGCCGCCCTGTACATCAATATGCAGCCAATTGCGACGCTTCTTATTGCGGCACTCATTGGACAAGAGCCGCTTAGTTGGCAGCTTTTGGTGGCAGCGCTCCTAACGAGTGGCGGGATGATTTTATTTCGCCGATGAAACCGCACCACTACTGGATGGAAAAGGCCCTACAGCTGGCTCGAGAGGCGGCCCGCTTAGGGGAAGTGCCCGTGGGGGCTGTCCTGGTTTGTGGCGATACCCTCATTGCCACTGCGCACAACCGCACCGAAAGTCTGCAAGACCCCACCGCCCATGCTGAGATGCTTTGCATTACCGCCGCTACGACCCACCTGCGCAGCAAGTACCTGCATGACTGTACACTCTATGTGACGCTCGAGCCATGCCCCATGTGTGCTGGTGCCCTATCTTGGGCGCAGATAGGTACGCTCGTGTATGCCGCACCTGACCCCCAGCGTGGCTTTACCCGATTCCAGCCATCCCTCCTCCACCCCAAAACCCAAGTGCTCACTGGCCCCCTCGCCACCGAAGCCCTCACCCTCCTGAAAGCATTTTTCCAGGAACGCCGAAAATAGTTACCTTTGTAATATGCGCTGGATTATCGCCTTTTTCGCTTGCCTCTGGGGGCAGATTACGATTCAGAGTTCTGACCTGCCCTCGCCGGGCAGCATTTATCCGTTTGGTCAGACTCGCCCCAATTCCGCTCTGGACTATGCCGCCACAGGGGCAGGCTATACCTGGAACTTCTCCGGCCTGCGAGCCGATACGCACCTCCTCTCCGAGTGGAAAAGCATCAGTAGTGTGCCCCAGTACAGCTTCTCCTGCGGTAACTGGCAAGTCTGGCAGTCCCTCCTCCTCAAGATCGCCGACTCCATCCCGACACCGATCGGTGCTTTCAAGAATGTCTACGCTTTCCTAAGCAAAACGACCAACCACCTACGCATAGAGGGTGTGGGTGCTACCCTCAACGGCCTGCCCTTGACTTTTTGCTATTCAGACCCAGATGAGCTTTATGTGCTGCCGCTAAGGTATGGCGACCGGGATAGTACGACTTTTCGCCTGCGGATTGAGTTTCAGCCGCCTAATCAGCCCGGTACAGTAGCTATTGTACAGCGCGGCTATCGGATACATGAAGTAGATGGCTACGGCCAAGTGCAGATTCCTATCGGTACTTATGACTGTTTGCGACTTAAGCGGAAGGTTTATCAGCGCGACTCGGTATATTTCAATGGCTTTCCTGTTCAATCTCGTGACACCACTTACTATGAACTGGAATGGCTCGGACAGGGGAAAGGTATTCCCCTTGTACGGGCTACGGGAAACTGGATGATGGGGAACTTCGTGGCGGCGTCGGTGACTTTTCAGGACTCTACGACGGCCTCGAGCTTGCAAGCGGCTGGGCAGAGCTGGGTGGTGAGGCCTAATCCCACCCCGGATGTCTTGTATTTACCGAGAGAAGGGGTGTCCTATGCTGTGTATGACTTGACGGGGCGATTGTGGCAGGAGGGGCCTTGGCCAGCAGAGGGACGGTTAGTCCTTTCACCGGCTATGCCAGCAGGGGTGTATTTCCTGCGCCTGCGGCGGGAAGGTCGAGAGTCCTTCCATCGCTTTATCTTAGCCCGCTAATGGAAGAAAGCTGGCGTAGTCTGGCCCGGCTTCTCATCGGGGTGGGAAGCGTTTTGCTTCTTATGGGATTGCTTTTGTACTGGCTGGCTGGGCGAAGCTGGAGCTGGCCGCGCCTACCAGGGGACATCGTCATCGCGCGTCCTGGTTTCACGCTTTATATCCCGCTGGGCACTTCGCTGGTGATTAGTATAGTCTTGTCGCTACTCTTCTGGATTTTTCGGCGGTTCGGCCAAGGGGGCCATTTCTGAGCCTATCACCTCCGGATGGAGGATCCGCCCTAAGTTGTAAAACGCCTCCAGCGGACTGAGAAAAGGGGCCTCCATGAGTGCACGAGGCATAGAAAATAGCCGCCGGTGTAAAATAGCCGGGCTGGTGTACAATTCAGGCACTTCCAGAAGGAGCATATTGACGATTTCAGGTTTTTCGGCGGGAAGGATGATGATATCGGGCAGGAAAGAGGAATCTTTTAGGACTTTTGGGGAGAGGAGGGGGCTTTTTCCGGTGGGGGGGAGGCCGCCTGCTTCTCGTACCAGCCGCCCCAGAGGATGGGCTTCCGAATACAGGACTACGCTGTCCATAAAACCTACCAGCAGGACTTTGAACTGGCGCTCCTGGGCAAGGCGAGATAGAAGGGTATCTACTTCTTTTTGCAGGCTGTCGGCCGTCTGGCGCACAAGCGGGGCATCATAGACTTCTCCTATGAAGTGCAGGGCTCTCAGCCAGTCTCGCAGGCTTTTTGGGTGAAAGTGGTAGAGTGGAGCGGGGGGCTGGGGCGTTTCGGGCCAGGGGTAGGTCGGGTCGCTCCATATCCATTCTACTTTCGCTTTGTAGAGGGCATTGATGAGGACAGCGGGGTCATCGCAGGCAAGGTAGAAAGTCTGGTAATCGTCTCCCATGCTATTGCAGCCGATGAGGGTAATGGTGGGGAGGTTCGCGGCTTTCCAGAGGCCTAAGGCGGCTGGAGTTAGCACCGCTACTCGCCGGGGCGGCTGCGGAAGATACCCCGAAAAGCCTGCATCATCCGTGTAGCGATAGCCCACAAGCGGTGCCTGCGAAAGCCACGCCGGCCCTCGCCGGCAGCTTACCCCTATCACCAAAAAAGCTCCTATCCACCCCATCCACCACCTGCGCATAGCCCAAAAGTAACAACCTCCACGTACTCAGGTTTCCCTACTTTTGCTTGATGCAGACCTTTGGGTATGGACTCCCCCGCTTAGGGGAGAAGCGACAATACAAAACCCTTTTAGAGCGCTTCTGGAGCGGTAAAATCACCGAAGCCGAGTTTGGAGCGGGGTTCGCCGCGCTGGAAAAAGAGCGCCTTTCTACTTATGCGCAGGCTGTGGAGATTTATCCCAGTGGGGAGCTATCGCTGTATGACCCGATGTTGGACCTTTCGGTGGCGCTGGGGCTGATACCTGAGCGGTTTCGGCCTTACCAGGGGCTTTCCTCCTACTACCAGATGGCCCGGGG
>JAPYWM010000085.1 GCA_028276345.1 Sphingobacterium sp. | reverse complement strand
TTACTCACGCCCCCCATACCTACCGGCTTTGATAATCCCGATACACATCCCGCTCGAGCTGGCGCTGCAGGGCCAGACTCTCAATGCGTACGGTCGTTACCCGTGTTAGAATATTCTGGTCATACAATAGCGCCGCCCGCTCCCCCCGCCACCGGTAGCGCGGCGCATAGCCATCCTGCACACCCTTCCCTAAAAAAGTCTCCAATAGCACCAAAAAAGCCTCGGCATCCTCGGGGCGGGTGAGTCTCACCTCAATCGTATGGAGCTTATCGCGATAAAAAGCCAGATGCACCTCCCTAATTGGAATGCCCTGCCAAGCCGTATCCACCGCCCACCGATACCAGACTTTGCGCTGAGAAGTCCCTTTCGGAATCAGCGTAGCCGGCAAAAAAGCCGCCTTATCCATTTCCAGCGAAAGGCCAATCAGCCCATACAGCGTATCCACTGGCGCCGACTGTGCCCATACCAGCCCCAAGATAACCCCCCCGAGCCTAACCATGCTCACGAAGATATAAACCCACGGGGCAGCTCAGGCAGGCCTTTTTTTCGCACCGCTCTCGCCAGAGATGAATCTGCCCCTGCGTCTGCCAAGCGTTTTTCGCAGGAAAAGCCCAACGTGCATACAGGCGCGAAATGTGATGATCTTCCGGTGGAAGTGTCCGCAGCCGATCTACGTACTCCAGCGAACGCTCTATTTGCCCCAGCAGGCGATAGTAGTAAACCGCAAAGGGATACAGCGCGTTGATGCGGAGGTTTTGCAGGAGAAAGGTGGAGGGACGTTTGAGGGGTTGCGGAAGGGGTTTTTGCCAAGCCCAGTGCTTTTGCCAGTACGGGGAAGGGAGTGGGAGCGCTTCGGGCGGCTGACCGATAAGTGTAGCTAAGTCGGGGTACTGCAAAAGCATCTGTGCCATCATGGAAAGCCGAATCGCTGGGGAGGCAGCCGGCCTATACCGGGGCCACCGCAAGGAAAGGGGCCGAAGGTCATGCTTAGCCCGCAGGTAGCCCCACCGCTCCAGAAGGGCCACCTCATACGGCTCCGCCTGCTGGGCTGCCTCCTCACCCAGAAGCCCCGCCATCCCCAGCAGGAGCGCTTCTATCGCAAGCCCATCTCCCTGGTACCGAAGCACCAGGGCTGGCGGCAGTACCTGCGCCAGCATCCGAAACGGCTCTCCTAACGCTGGCAAACCAAACCCATACAGCAAGGCTTCCCAAAAAGCCCTGTACAAGTCGTCCATCGTCCGGTAGCGCTGATGGCGGCTTTTCAGGCGGGCCTCGCCTTCGGTCTCGTAAAGCGATTCCCAGACGGCTTGGGGGACGTCTTGAGCGAGGGCTGCGCAGGGGAAAGGCAGCTCGGTCGCGGTCAGCTGTTTTTGCAGGCTTTCCACCACGAAGGGGGCTAAGGGTACTACCGGCACTACTCGCCCCTGATGATCCCGGACCTGCGCACCGCCATCTGCATCCCACACCACCTGCGCCACGACCTGCCCAAAAGCAGGATTCTCATGATGCCCATGCTGATACCAGCCCTGGGGCACTACATCTATCTCCACATCACCTATCCAGAGAAGGCCCCCTATGCGCAGGCGAGCCCCCCGAAAGTCCGGTCCGCCTTCCCTGCCTCGGGCCTGACCCGGATGCAAAACCTCTACCGCCTCCCCGGATACCGTTTGCAAAGCCGGCCGATACAACCGCCGCACCCATATCGCATGCAAAACCACCTCCGAGGGCCGCCGCACCCCTACCAAGTAATCTTCTCCTTTCGCAAAAACGCCGCTATCCCCCGCCGAAAGTCTTCTGTGGCCCGAGCATGCGCATTCATTTTGGCCGCAAACTCCAGCCCTTCCCGCAAAGGCATGTCTTGCAGGTCTGCTATCAGCTTCCGGATAAACTCCTGCGAGGTAGGCGAAGTCTGCTCAGCGAGCCGCATAGCGAGGCTCTTGGTGTAGCTTGCCACCTCCTCTGCGGGCACGATATAGTTGAAGAGTCCCATGCGGTGGGCCTCCTCAGCGCTGATAGCCTCCGCCGTAATCAAAAGCTGCCGCGCCCACCCCTCGCCTACCCGCCGCAAGAGAAAGTACGTTACCATAGCAGGCAAAAAACCGATCTTGGCCTCCGGATAGCCGATGGTGGCCTGTGGCGTAGCCACCACGAGATCGGCCACCGTTACGAGGCCCGCCCCTCCAGCGAGTGCCGGCCCCTCCACTTGTGCAATAAGCGGCTTCGAGTACCGGTACATGAGCAGATACAGCTCCATCAGGTGTATAGAATCAGCCAGATTCTCCTGGAAGGAGTAGTCCTGCAGCTTCTGAAGGTACTCAATATCAGCTCCAGCACAGAAGACGGGGCCTTTTGCCCGTAGCACCACCACCCGAACCCCCGGGTCCCCCTGCCACGCCGTGAAAGCCTCCTTAAGCTGACTTACCAGCGCATAACTGAGGGCATTCCGCCGCTCGGGTCGGTTGAGGGTGATGTACCCAATCCGGCCCTCCACCTGCGTCTCGATCAGCGCCACTTTGCCTGAGTTCTCCATAGGACAAACATAGCGCTTTTTATCTCAGAAGTGTCACCGTGCCCGTTCGGTATTCTACGCCTTCTTTATCTATTAGCTTGTACCGCACCAGATAGACGTAACTGCCCTCGGGGAGAGGTGTACCGCCTTTCGTTCCATCCCATATCACCTGCTCCGTGCCGCGCGCAGCATACAACTGCGTACCCCACCGGTCATACACCGTCAGCTCAATGTACTCCATCCCATAACCCACTACTTTGAAGACATCATTTATCCCGTCGCCATTCGGTGTAAAAGCATTCGGAATCAGGAGGACGTATCCACTCACATCAAAGCAATACTGTGCCGTGTCTACGCATCCCAGCTCACTCTCCACTGTGAGGTAGACACAGAAAGTGCCCTTTTGCAGGTAGCTTATGGTGTAGGAGGAGCCTGTCGCGGCAGCCTGGCTATCCGCCCGCCAGAAAAAGCGCACATTATAGGGTCCAGACGCTGCGGTGAAAGTGATCGGCGACGCAACATAATAGCCAAGGCTGCTGGGCTGCGGCGGCACTATAATCTGCGCTTGCGGCTGCCCATCCACCCATACCAGAACTTGAGCTGTATCATAACACTGCGGCGAACTTTGCGCATAAAATATCACATTGTAGTACCCCGGCTGCGTAAAGGTATGCGTCACTTGCGTACCACTTGCTGTATTTCCATCGCGAAAGTCCCACGAAAAGGTTAGTGGACTTCCAATACTGCTCGTACCTGTGCCCTCAAAGTTTACCGTGAGCGGGGCACATCCCTGCAGCACTGGCCCTGCTGACACGATCTCCGCATCTATCCGCTCACCCGTCGCCGGCACAAAAAGCGGCAGAAGCGCCGTATCCCGACACCCCGCCGTATTTTCCACGATGAGGGTTACGATGTAGTTACCCCCGGCGCTATACAAGGCCGTCGTCGTGGAGACCTGGGTGGTGTCCCGACCGCCATTGCCAAAGTCCCAGTAATACACAAAGCTACCCGTCCCCTGCACCTGGGCCGTGAGGGAAACGGCTACCGGGTAACAGGTCGGAATCGGGCCATGATTGAGACTCACAATCTCCACGCTGTCCGTTACCCTGAGCGCAATCGTATCCCGCCCCTGGCATCCCGCACTATCCTGGGCGATAAACTCATACAGCACCCCCACCGGTACCGTAAAGGTAGCACTGCTCTGGGGACCGAAGGTTGGCCCAGCCCCCGGTACCACCGGAAACGCGCTATAGCTCACCGGCGGTTGCGGATTCCCACCCACCGTTAGGGTGACTGTGCCCGTCGTGGCACCTTTGCACACCGGGCTGGGCTGCGCTGTCAGCCCTAAGGAGTTCAGCGTATTCACGATCACCGTATCCGTTGCAAAGCACCCTTGCGGCGTTACAGCCTGGACAACCACCGTATAAATCCCTGGCGTCGGATAGCTTTGTGTAACACTCGTGGTAGTAGTTGTCTGCGTATTACCATTCCCGAAGTTCCAGACATAGGTGAGGGAAGCATTGAGCGTGGTGCTGCCTACAGCTTCAAATGTAACCGGGATAAGCGGACATACATACCGGATGCTATCCCCTAAGATGGTCACACTCACGCTATCCCCTTGCCCCACAAAGACAGTATCAAAACTCTGGCAAAGAACTGGCAAGGGCCCTTGCACGGCGACGATATACGTACCCGGTGCCAGGTTGCTAAACTGTCCATTTGGAACCGGCCCCGCTATAACGCCTCCACCGGCATTGTACAGGAAGTAGTTGTAGCTTCCGCCCGCAGCTGGCGTAAGGGTAATAGCGCCATTATTCTGGCCTCGGCAAGTCGCTGGCGTGCTCGTTGCACTAAACGAAGGCCCCGCCTGCACATCTACCAGCGCACTATCTATGTAGGTGCACCCCAGCGTATCCTGAGAAACCACATAGATTTTTTCCTGCCTGGGCGGAGCATTGGGCGAAAAGGTCACACTGGACCCACTTCCCAAGGGGGTTCCCGTGAAGGGTGCCCCTATGTACCAGCTTATCGGGAGGTTTAGCGCCGAAGTCGCCGTCAGCGTGAGAGTATCCCCTACGCACACCGACGCCGGATTGGGAGAGATGCGCAGCGTGTCAGGCGTCTGCATGCGAATCCTAATAGTATCACGATCCATACATCCCCCCCGATACATGATCGTCGCGATGTACGATGCTGATTGGGTTACTGTGATAGTGGGCGACATTGCCTGGGAGAGGGGGTTCGGTGGGAAGGAAGGCGGTGGGGTAGCGCCGCCCGTAGCCGTCCAGGTCACAGAGGCGATATCACTAGGCGGGACCGAGTCCCGAGCCGTGAGATACAATCTTAGCCGCGTACCCCGACACACTAACGTATCCCGCGTCACGATCGTGTCTCCCGGCCCCCGCACCACAGCTATGTGATTGTCTTTTTGAATGCCTGCCCGCACCCGCAAGACATACGTATAATCCCATCGTCCCCGAATCGGACAGGTGTTATTAGAAACAGATACGACCACATTGTAATTCTGCCCGACATTTGCAGAGGTTGGCGTCCAGCATATTTGAACCTGCACATTATTGGTGCCGTTACCTGTCACCGTCGTCGTAGCTCCTGGCGGCGCCTGTACCACATTCACCTGAAGCTGATTGGCCGGACTGGGGTTAACTGTATCTCTATATTGAAGATTGATGCAGAACTGCTGCCCACCTCCCAGCGGACAGACTGGCACCTGAAAGGTAAACGTATTCGGATTGGTCTCGTTGTACTGCACCGGGTTCGGCTGCACGTTAGTACTACCCACAGCGCTGGGCGGCGTAGGATTAGGGCAGTTTTGGATGATCAGATACACATCCTGGAAAGTCTCACCGATCTGTACACCATTGCGAAACTCCCGCACCCGATAGCAAAACACCGCTCGGATCGCCTGCGCAGGAATATAGCTAAAAAGCCCATTGGATTGAATCAAAATGCCCGATAAAGTCGGAAATGGGTTCGTCCCACCATAGGGCGCGTTATAAGTAACCGACGTGTTGGGCGCACCGGCACCATCGCTTCGGCAGTTAGTAAGCTCTATCACTAAGCTATCGCCATCGGGGTCGACCACACCGAGGTTGAGGAGCGTAGGCTGATTAGCGCAGTTGAACATCTGCGGCAGGTTCGTAAACTGCGGCGAGCTATTACACGGGGTGACGGTATTGTCTAAACGGGCATAAAAAGCCGAGCCCGTGCCTCCTGGGTTGCTTATATTATCAATATCTGCCGACCTACAACAGTCTGTAGTATAAAATACCCAATCCGAGCCACAGCCTGCTGGAAGGGAAACGGTAGCCTCGTAGATCCAGCGCTGGATGCCATAGTTGGTATTGCCGCCATTGGGGCAGGAGGAGATATAACCTGAACACGCTATTTGCGGCGTAATGTCCGTCCCCGTACCGCCAATAGGAGACAACGTAACACTGCTATTCACCCCACACTGAGTAGAGCTATAGTTGACAGTCACACTGTTGGGGGCTGGTATCCCTTTACAGTCTCTGTACAGGGTAAACCGCAGGCGGTAGCGGGTGGTATTACCTGGTCCTGGGCCCAGACACTGATAGGTCAGATCGCC
>JAPYWM010000213.1 GCA_028276345.1 Sphingobacterium sp. | reverse complement strand
GCTGGTGGGGCATACCTCGGTATGGCGCTACGGCTGGCGGGATAGGACTCCTGGTGTCGTATGGGATTTTTTCGTTGGGGCATTATGTGTTTTTTCAGCGGTGGGTGGGGCTACCCAGGCCCGTGGGGACTTTGCCGTGGGTGCTCCTAAGCGTATGGCTGGGAGCTGGGCTGAGCCTGCACTTGCTGCGGCCGTATGTGCCTCCTCTGCCCAAGGGCTTATGGGGCGCTGTGGCCGTAAGCGCTTTCGGGATGGCTTTATATTTACTGGGGACTTTGCACCTTTGGCGGCGTGTCAGTCGCCTTTGATGCGCGAATGCTAGTGCCGCCTCTGGAGGGGCTGGGACGCTTTACCCATGAAGTCAGTCAGCGACTCCTGCCCCTGCTGGAAGAAAACGCAGTCTATATGCTCTTTGACCGGCGGCCGCAGCCGATGTTTTATTACGGCGCTAATCAGTGTACCCTGGTCATTCCGCCCCCAGCCCGTCACTGGACGCTCTATGAAGTGTGGTATCGGCTAAGTGTACCATGGGCGCTTAGGCGCTACCGCCCAAAAGTTTTCTTTGGTACCTATGGGATAGCACCGGGCCCCATCGCAGGGCGCGTACCCACTGTACTTTTTGTACATGATATTGCTTTTGAGCGGCATCCGGAATTTCTGCCCGCAGACTGGCGGACTTATTATAGACGCGCCTTTCGGGAAAGTACCCGGCTGGCCAGCTTCGTGATAGCCAATAGTGAGAGCGTACGAAGGGACTTAGTAGAGCTTTACGGCCTCGTCCCAGAAAAAATACCTATAGCCTACAGCGGCATCAATACGAGCTTATTTCATCCGCTGGAGCCTCAGGAGCGAGACGCCATAAGAGCACGGGTGAGCCGCGGGGTTCCATATGTGCTTTATGTAGGGAGCATTCATCCGAGAAAGAACTTTGTCCGGCTGCTGCGGGCGTATGAACTTTTGCGACGGATGTACCGGGAGCCGCTGCGGCTGGTGGTGGTAGGGCGGTATCTTTTCAAAAAGGGGAGCAGGGAGGTAGAGGCGGCCTACCAGCGCCTTCGCTGGAAGGAGGAGGTAATCTGGCAGGGTGTGGTCTCGGATGCAGAGCTGGTGCGGCTTTACAACGGAGCGGCTGTAGTGGCTTATCCATCGCTGTATGAGGGGTTTGGCTCGCCGGTAGGGGAAGCACTGGCCTGTGGGACGGTGGTAGTAACCAGTCAGGTCAGCTCTCTGCCCGAGGTAGGCGGCGACGCGGCCTTTTACACCAATCCCTATGACGAAGCAGATATAGCCCGGGCGCTGTATGAGGCCCTCACCGAGCCGCCCGACGCGCGCGCGGCTCGCATCCAGAAAGGCCTCCAGCATGTACGGCGTTTTAGCTGGGAGGTTACCGTGCAGAAGATCGCCACCGCCCTGCGCTCGTACTTTTGACCTATGAGCTGGGAAAACACGTACCTCACCTATAGCGCCGCTCTCCGAGAAGTACCTCGCCCCACCGCCTTCGTAGATTTAGAGGCCCTTGAAGAAAACATCCAGAAGGTTCTCAAATATAGCGGCGACCGGCCCATTCGCCTCGCTACCAAGTCTATTCGCTGCTTACCGCTCCTGAAAGATATTCAAGCTGCCAGCAGCCGGTTTATTGGATTTATGACTTTCAGCGCCCGGGAAAGCCTTTACCTCAGTCAGCAAGGACTAAACGACTTCCTGATCGGGTATCCTTTTATGCAAGCAGCGGAGGTGAAGGCCTATGTAGAGCTGCGCCAGCAGGGCAAAAGAGCGATAGCGATGGTCGATAGCTTCGAGCAGGCGGAAGCTATCTCCTATGGTCTGCGAGGGACTAAGATGGAGGGGCTCGTGTGCTTGGATGTGGATGCATCGTCGGACTGGGGTTGGTTGTACTTTGGGGTGCGGCGCTCCCCGCTGCGCTGGGAGGAGGGGGTGTTGGCTCTGGCCCAGAGCCTCCGCCGGTTAGAGAATATTCGCATAGTAGGGGTGATGGCCTATGAAGCGCAGATAGCTGGCCTGCCTGACCAGGGCCTGGGCCTTAAGACGCCCTTGGTGCGGTTCCTCAAGCGCCGCTCGTGGCAGGAGGTGCCAAAAAGACGGCAAGCTATCGTAGCGGCGCTGCGAGATGCGGGATTTGCACTGGAGTTTGTCAATGGGGGTGGAACGGGGAGCTTGCCCCTTACGGCAAGCGACCCCAGCGTCACGGAAGTTACGGCCGGGTCAGCTTTTTTTGCGCCAGCGCTCTTTGATGGTTATACGGGGGTTCAGTTTCGGCCGGCGGCGGGCTTTAGCCTGGAAATCACCCGCCGACCCGCTGAGAATATCTTCACCTGTCACGGAGGTGGCTATGTGGCTTCTGGTGCGGCTGGACCGGAGAAGCTCCCCCGTCCCTGGCTCCCACCCACGGCGCGGCTCCTACCCCACGAGGGCGCCGGCGAAGTCCAAACACCTGTCCACATCCCCAATCCCCCTGCTTTCTTGCGGCCGGGCGAGCCGCTCTACTTTCGCCACGCAAAGGCCGGCGAGCTCTGCCAGCGCTTCCCGCTGCTGCATCTGATTCGCCAAGATAAACTGATAGGGTTCTACTCCACCTACGCTACCTTGCCCCATGCGTGGGTATGAAGCGGCTGGATAGCTACATTCTGCAAAACTTCATCGGCCCCTTTCTGGCGAGCTTTACGACGACGCTCGT
>JAPYWM010000181.1 GCA_028276345.1 Sphingobacterium sp. | reverse complement strand
GATAAGACCTGGCTTTTCTTGACTTTGCGCCTGTACAACGGCTGCCAGTACGAAAGCTATCAGGAAAGTCAGCGCCCCCCCACCTGGGTGCAGGCGTGCTTTGATACGATGACCTTGCGGCTGGATATTTCCAGCTTGGGCCTCAAACGGTCGGATGAGAAACTTTTTGCTGGGCACCAGTATATGCTGCCGATAGGCGCCTTGCGGGAGGCAGTTGACAGCCTGCGCCGGCTACGGGAGCAGACGTACCAGGAGTATTATGCCAACCTCATGCGGTGGCTGCCTGAGCCTTGGCCCGGCCCGCCGACAGATAGCAGCACTCCCGCCCTCAACCCCACCCTCCGCATCCATGCCGAAAACCTCCTGCGCCGTGACAAAAGTCTCATGGAGTACTACCAGGAACGCCTACGCCAGCTGGATGAGACCGTGTGGCGGTATGAGCTGGAGTGGCAGTACAAGTTTGCCATTCCGGTGGTGGCTGTGACTTTTTTGCTTCTGGGGGCGACGCTGGGCGGGGTGATTCGCCGGGGCGGCTTAGGCGTGCCGCTCGTCTTTTCCACGGCGTTTTTCATCGTGTTTTATGTGCTCAATGCCCAAGGGAAAAAACTCGCCCGAGAAGGCGTCCTCTCGCCTTTCGTCGGAGCTTATCTACCCCTTTTTGTAATCGGGCCGGTAGTGCTGTATTTGATTTTGCTAGTGACAACGGAGGCCCCGTGGCTGTATTTAGACTACTGGAAGAAAAAGTGGCGGCACGTTATCTCATTCTTCAGCCGGCGTTTCTCGGGGATGCCATCCTGACGCTGCCGCTGATTGGGGCGCTAAGGGACGCAGACCCCAATGCCGAAGTGCACTGGGTCGTCCGGCAGAGCACAGAAGAGCTCTTCACCGGACACCCCTGGGTCTCCCGCCTATGGCCCTGGGACAAAAGCTGGAAAGGCTGGTCGACCCTTTACACGGGCCTGCGCTCGCAGAGATGGGCGGCTATTTTGACCGTGCATCGATACTTTCGGATGGGACTGCTGGGGCGGCTCCTGCCCGCCGCTACCCGCGTAACCTTTGACAAAAACCCCCTGGCTTGGGCCTACACCCATCGGGTCTCGCATGTCTTTGCAGAGGGGATTCATGAGGTGAACCGGAATCTGGCGCTTTTGCGTCCGCTAAATCTAATGGGACGGCGGCCGGCACCGCCGTGGCTCTTTCCGCCGGCATCCGCCTGGCAGGCCATCAAACCCTATCTCGCACAGGGGCCGTTTTTAATTGTAGCACCTACCTCCCGCTGGCCTACAAAAGAAGCGCCCTTTTCGTTGTGGGAAGCCTTTCTACGGAAAGTCACACAGGACTTTACGGTTTATCTTACGGGGGCGCCTTCAGACCGGGCTCGCCTGGAAGCGCTGGTTCTCTCGCCCCGGGTGCAAAATCTATCCGGGCGGCTTTCGCTCTCAGAGGTGGCGGCACTAATAGCTCATGCCTACCGGGTCTTTACGGTGGATAGTGCTACGACACACATGGCTTCAGCGATGGGGACACCGACGACGACGGTATTTTGTGCGACAGTGCCGGCGTTTGGGTTTGGGCCGCTGGCGCCTCGCAGCCGGATGGTAGAAGTGTCGGAAGCGCTCTCATGCCGGCCCTGCGGGCTACATGGTCATCAAGCATGTCCGGCTGGGCATTTTCGGTGCGGGTGGGGACTAAAGGTCGAAACGTTACTGGAGAGTTTATAGGTAGGGGCCCCGCCCAGCCTAAAATAAACTTCTCTATCCCCTCGGCCACCCAGCCGTCCTCACCACCACCAAAAACACCTACCGCAGCTCCTCCACCAGAATTTCGTACGGTTGCTTCGCCACCACCTCCAGCCGGTAGCGCCCCTTCCCCGTGAGAAATATCACATCCTCATCTGCCGTGGAGACATTTACAAGCAACTCCGAATAGTCCGGCTTACTTTCGTCGTATAAGATCACGATAAGCTCGCCGTTGGCCTTGTTTTGCCAATGTATCTTCCACTCTTTGCCGCTGATTTTGAAGTAGGGCGTTTTCTGCGGTTTCTGACTTTTGATTTTGAGGATAGGGCGCCATTTTTCTTTGATGCGCACTTCGGAGCGGGCGATAGTACCCGTAAGGGGTGGCGGTGTGCTCTCGTTGGAAGCGGGCAGCTTCCCCGTACAGCGCACGAGGAGTCCCACTACTCCACTCAGGAGGCTTATCACCAGGTAGCGCTTCATGGGGCAAATGTAATCTATCCTAAAAAATGCCCGATGCACAGCCGCCATCTCTCCACAACCGCCCCTGTGGAGAAAAGGCTGTTTTTTTGGAGCCGTGAGCCGGCTTTACCTCTTGCCTTTCCCGCTAAGTCGGGAGGACCGGCCTTACTGGCTCTACCCCGCCTGGTATGAAGTAGTGCGGGAGGCCCAGCATGTTTTCGTAGAACGGGCGGCCGGTGTGCGCGCTATGCTGGGAAAAGCTGGTTTGTCGCCGGAGGCAGTCCTGCATGCGTATGATGAAAAGCTGCGGGATTGGCGGTGGGAGAGCTATGAAGAGGTCTTTGGGCGTCGGCTGCCGGCGCTTCTGGTGAGTGAGGCTGGGCTACCGGGCGTGGCTGACCCCGGCTACCAGGTAGTGCAAAAAGCCCATGCCTTTGCCTATGAGGTGATCCCCCTGGCGGGGCCCAGTAGTATTACGCTGGCGCTATCTGCCTCTGGCCTACCAGGAAACCGATTCACTTTCCACGGCTACCTCCCCATAGAAAAGCGTTCTCGCCGCCAAGCTCTCCGGGCTATCTACCAGGCCGCTCGCCATGCGACGCAGATCTTCATGGAAACATCTGGCAGACAACAAGTCCTCCTCGAAACCCTTCTATCCGAGGCCCCCAAACATCTCCTTCTCTGCATCGCCCACCACCTTACCGCCTCTACGGGCTTCGTCAAAACCCGCCCTGTCGGCCAGTGGGAACCTATCACCCTCCCCAAAGCGCCTACCCTCTTCCTCCTCGGTCCTCAGTCGGAGAATCCCTCTCCTTGAGCACCTCCCCGCTCTCGCCCATCAGCTCTGCCAACCACGCCAGTAACATCGGCTCATAATAGGACCAGTACAGCGTGGGAGCTGTAGGATCATCCCGATAGCGCCGCCAAAAGGCATCCCAGATGGGACTCACCCTTTCTCGCCAGCGGAGGGGAACCCCCAAAGCCGCGGCTTCATAAAACTTCCCCGGGATCTTATTCCGGATATGCGGCAAAGGCTGATACAGCCCATACAGAAGCCCCGCATGGCGCTGCAGGTTTTGCACGACTGGATACGGCACGAAATAGCTCCGCAGCCAGAGCCAGGCCTTATGCCGGGCTAAGTAC
>JAPYWM010000084.1 GCA_028276345.1 Sphingobacterium sp. | reverse complement strand
ATAGGCCCCGGCGTGATCGTGTAGTGCGCAGGCGTCTGGGCGGAAGTAACCTCTACAGGCTCACTGAACGTTACTGCTATCTGCTGAGCGCCCAGCACTTCCACTTCGGTGAGGCGGGGGGCAGTAGTATCTACAATCGGCGGCCCAATGTAAAAGTCGTCAAAGTAGAGATTTTGCCGGTTAGTGGAAGTATGCTGGAAATACACGCCAAAGTAGGCCGTGGTGGTGAAGGTGAGGTCGGTAATGGCGAACTCTGATTCCCAGGTGTCATTACCCAGGGTGTCGGAGAAGACTTCCCAGAGGCCGGCAGCGGAGCGGTAGACCTTAATGCGGAGGATGTTGTTCGTACCGCCGAAGCGGCCGGGTATGCCGCCGGCGAGGCGGGTGTGGGTAGAGCCGTTTTGGAGCCAGAGTTCTAAGCTATCGGCAGCGCCGGTGATGCCGCCGAGCTTGAGGTAGTAGCCCTGCAGGTTGGGATCCGTGAGGTCGGCCCGGTCGGCTATGAGATACACCCGAGCAAAGTTTTGCGTGGAGGGATTGAAAGCTACTCGCACCCAAAAGCGCCACTCGGTATTGTCTATCAGGGCATTGGGGGTGGAGAGGTAAAGAGTAGCCGTAGCACTGGGCCCATTAGACCGGAGGCGCTTGTCGGGCGTGATAGTCCAATACACATCCGTCCCGCTCCAGGTGGGACTATTCGTAAAGTCGCCATCGGAGAAGTCATCTTGGAGCTGGGCCCATCCCAAGAGTAGCAGGAGACCCGCACACCATCCTTTGCCCATGGAGCAAGATTACAAAATTTCCTGTGCGGGGGAAGAGGATTGTACTTTTGCAGGGTGCTGATTGCGGTGCTCAAGTCCAAGATTCACCGGGTACGGATTACGCAGGTGGATTTGGACTATGTTGGGAGTTTGACGCTCGATAGAGACCTGATGGATGCGGCGGGGCTTTTGCCGTATGAGCAAGTGCACGTGCTGAATGTGAATACTGGGGCTCGGATAGAGACCTATCTGATTGAAGGTCCTCGGGGTAGCGGGATCGTAGGGCTAAATGGCCCTGCGGCTCGTACGGGCATGGTGGGAGACCTGGTGATTGTCATAGCGTATGCCTGGCTCACGCCCGAGGAAGCCCATTCGCACAAGCCCATTGTGATTTTTCCCCGCGAAGGGAATCGTTTGTGAGGGGGCGGCGCTGGATAGAAGCAAGCCTTGGAATAGGCGTAGGCGGGGTGCTCCTGTACTGGGTGCTTCGGGATTATCCTTGGCAGACCCTTCGCGAGGTAAGCTGGCACGGGGAATGGATTGCGGGGGCTGCCCTCCTCATGGGACTGGCCCACGTGCTACGAGCCTGGCGATGGCGGCTTTTTCTGCGAGCCAGCGGCTCCGCCGAAGTGCCCTTTTTAGAAGCTTTTATGGCGCTGATGGCAGGCTACTTGGTGAACCTGGGCCTTCCTCGGGCGGGTGAGGTCGCGCGATGTTCCCTTCTTTACCACACGCGAAAAGTGCCGCTGCCTACCAGCTTAGGCACAGTCATTGGTGAAAGGGTGCTGGATGTGCTGCTTTTAGGGGTGTGGGCGCTCATCGTCGTTAGTCGAGAGGGTGCTAACTGGCTACAGCGGCTAGGTCTCTGGCAGTGGCTCCCCCTCCTGGCTCTGGGCACCATAATCGGGTTGGGCATCCTGTGGGTTTTTTACCGGTATCGGGAGCGGTTGCCTTGGGGATGGGCCCAGCGTATAGCCGGCGGGATAGCAGCGGCCTTCATGGTTCGGCCTCGCTACCAGAACCTCCTCCTGTCTGTGGGGATTTGGATCGGTTACTGGCTCGCAACCTGGATGGCGGGCCGGGCTTTTGAGGAGGGATTTTCGCTTTGGGCGGCGTGGGTACTGCTGGTGGGGTCGGGTCTGGCTATGGCCCTGCCTGTGCCCGGTGGCCTGGGAACCTTCCACACCATCGGATTCGTCCTGCTGAGCTACTTAGGCTATTCCGAAATCCCCGCTAAAACCCTCGTCCTGCTCATCCATGCTTTTCAGACCCTCCACACCCTCCTGCTGGGCCTAATAGCCGTAGGATACTTTGCATTCCGCCGCACAAACGCCGTTACGGACATCTCGCCGGCGTGATGCTGGTAGCCTAATCTTTCTGTCTTTTACGTTGCCACTTGCGTAGCCACTTTTCGTAGGCGCGCTGGCCGCTTTCTGTGGTAAAAAGCTCCTGAAGCGCCTCGGGAAGAAGATGCGGATTATACACCCGGTCTGCGGCTTTGCGGATTATACCAATCGGACATTCAGGCGTCTCCTTTTAATCGTATTGATATTATGCCTTTGAGACTTGCTCAACTGGCAGTTTATTAGCCATGCTGACTATGAACAGATCAAAAACTGACTGAGCAAAGTCTTCACTGCGTTTTTTGCAGCGAATATAGGCGATGAGGGTAGCGGCCACAAATAGGGCCGTCCAAACGCCAAAAGCTGCCGCTTGACTTTGGACAGTTAGAAGCGTCCAAATCAGTCCAGTGAATGAGAACACAGCTAAAAGCCCAAACATGGTCAGTAAGCCACGGAAAAGTCCATAATGGGCATTCAACACGAGCGGACGCGGGTTAGTGAGACTAACTTCGTGGTAGCATAAGTAGAAAAGCTCGCGATCACATATGAAATTCTCCATAACTTTGGAGGCATGACGAACATGCTTATTACGACGACTCATTTTGTAGAGGGTTATCGAATCATGCGGTACTTGGGCGTTGTAACAGGTGAGGTGATTATAGGGGTGAACATTTTTCGGGATTTTTTTGCAAGAATTCGGGACATTTTTGGAGGTCGTTCGCGTTCATATGAGGCGGCACTTCGGGAGGCTCGGGAGGCAGCGCTTCGGGAAATGGCGGAAGCCGCGAGGCGGTTAGGAGGTAACGCCGTTATTGGGGTGTATATCACCTACACCAGTGTCCACATGGGCGGTACCAATATGATGATGGTGACAGCCTCGGGTACGGCGGTGTTATTGTAGATTAGACCAGAGGGCCGCGGTACAATCTAAAAAGCACGAGCTCTTCTTTGAGTGCACTTGTTACAAAGTGAGCGCATCAAGAGTACGCCCCTTTTTTCTTGAGGTGTAGCTTATAGACCGAATGCGAGGGGCAATCAGACGACCGAATGGGGGTTTTCATCAGTTATGCTCGGGGCGGAGTTATGTGCTGTGCGTCTCGCCATCGGGTGGCTATTGTCCTGGACGAAGCTACTCGTGGGGGTACAGGCTCTTTTCTACGGGGGTTTATGTAGGAGGGCCTTTTTATAGTTATAGTTCCTGTGATACGCTACGTACGCCTGCTAATGCGTTCTCAAGTGCCTTCTTGACAGTATGGATGATGGTGCGGGATAGCGCAGGCAATGTAGTATGTCGGGATAGCAGCTTTTATGTTCTGGACATCACGCCTCTGTATTGTGGTTATCCCGATAGCGTCAATGTGGGCTTGGGTGATAGCACCTACTGGCCCGGTAATACGATTTCCTACACGCCACCCGATACGATTCTGGGATACGTGGTCCCTACCCCTATTTCGGATACGCTCTTTTACACGTGGCAGTGGTCTATTTCTCCTGCGGGAGGTGGGCCTTCGGTGCTGTCGGGCATTAGCAATATCATTCCGATAAGCGTCTCACCGGGTACTTACATCCTTCAAATTACCTCCACCAGCCAGGGGCATCAGCGTACACGGCAGTATCAGTTCTACATTACTGCCCGCACCAGCACGCTCTCGAGCGGCAGTTCTTTAAAGCCTCTACTGTATCCTAATCCTTCTTTGGGGACCTTCTGGATTGGCTTATCGGAAGGAGGGCCGTACAGGTTGGAGGTGGTAGATGCTTTGGGGCGGCAAGTGCTGCGAGGCGAACTGACAGAAGCCCGGACTTATGAGTTTTCTTTGCCGGCGGGCTTTTATGTGGTGCGGCTGGTGGGTAGTAGCCAGCAGCACATGTATCGACTTGTAGTGCAGCCGTAGGCAGCGCTGAAAGCGTCTTAGTGAGGGGGTGGTCGGCAGACCATCCCCTCATTTTCTATGGTTATCCCGGCGGTTTTGAGGAGTACGCTGGCGCTCCCATCCGGAGCCGTAAACTCGCCTTTCGGGTACAATTCCTTTCCTCCCCCCAAGAGCGCTGAAAAGCCGGCAACGGGATAACCTTCCTATTTCTATGTCTTGCGAGGAACAGAGTAATCTCACCCCCTCTTCTCTCGCCGCCAGCGGAGAAGGGCTTGATGAAGGGGGGGCACTTTCAGCGCGTGCCTTGCTGCATTGGGGAAGGATATGTTTCAAGATTTCCGCGCTTTTGCGCTGGGGAGTGGTAGGCTAATCTTTCGGTCTTTTACGCTGCCACTCACGTAGCCACTTTTCGTAGGCGCGCTGGCCGCTTTCTGTGGTAAAAAGCTCCTGAAGCGCCTCGGGAAGAAGATGTGGATTATACACCCGGTCTGCGGCTTTGCGGATAACTTCTAAGCGCGTGCTCTCGTGGTCTAAAAGCCATAAAAGGTCTTTTAGCTGGGCGGTGGAGAGGCAGTTATTTTCCACAATATCTTTGATTCTCTCTAAGCGGCTGGCCTCCATGCTGAGGGAAGCCACCTCTAAGCGGATGTAGTTAAACTGCACATCCGACAAGGTAGCTACCCGACAGGGTTGACTCCAAAGGGCCCCCAGCAGGACCGAAATGCCCATCCAGCGCACCTTCCACAAAGAAACAAAATGCACACCATTCCACGGGGTGGAGTGGGGGATACATACCAAAAGTTAGGATTTTTGGAGCTGGCGAAAGTACGTTACAGTCTGCCTAACCCCTTGGCTAAGACTTACCTGAGGGCTCCACTTTGTGGCCTGGTGGAGTTTCTGATAGGAGAGGGCGTTATGGCGAAGTTCCCCGGGTTTAGGGGGGAGGTGTTTCGGGGGATGGGGGAAACCCACTGCCTCGGCAATGGTCTGGTAAAGCGCTAACACCGAGGTTTGCTGGCTGGTGCCCACATTGTAAGTTTCTCCTTGGGTTGTGTCCGGATGTTTTAGTACGCTTAGAAAGGCCCGGACTACGTCTTCCACGTAGACGAAGTCGCGGGTTTGTAGGCCATCGCCGTAGATGTGGGGGATGCTGCGCTGGAGCATGCGGTAGGTGAAGATCGCTACGACGCCAGCTTCACCGAAGGGGTTTTGGCGGGGGCCATAGACATTGGCTAAGCGAAGCGTGGTCCAGGCGCCCCCGTAGAGCTTCATCAGGCGGGAACCGTACAGTTCACCGGCAAGCTTGGCGATGCCATAAGGAGCTTCGGGCTGCGGACAGGCGTCTTCGGTAATAGGAAGGGAGACCTTCTCCCCATAAATAGCTCCTCCCGTGGAGGCGAAAATAATCCACGGCTTCTGTCTACTCGCCGCAGAAATAAGATTTAGCGTGCCAAGGACATTGATTTCGGCATCTGTGAGCGGCGAATCCACCGACGTGCGCACATCTACCTGCGCTGCTAAGTGAAAGATCACATCAAACGAGTTTTTTTCGAAAAAATCATTCAGAGCATCCTGGTCGCGCAGGTCTATCTGGTAAAGGGGTAGGGTAGGGGGAAGGTTTTCTTGGCGGCCGGTGGAGAGGTTGTCCAGCGCAAATACCTGATAACCCTCGTGGTGGAGGGCTTCGCAGAGATGAGAGCCGATGAAGCCCGCCCCTCCTGTTACCAAAACTTTCATGCGACAAAGCTACGGCTTCCGGGGGAGGGTGATTTGGAAGGTTGTGCCTTGACCCACCTGGGAGGAGACCTGAATCTGGCCGCCGTGGCTTTCTAAGATGGTTTTGACGAGGGGGAGGCCGATGCCGGTGCCGGTTTCGCCGGCGGTACCCGTGCGGATAGGCCGCTGGCTCGGCTCCCACAAAGACCGGAGCGTTTCCGCATCCATACCCATCCCTTCGTCTTTTATCCAGATGATGTCCTGGGTGTCGGTGCTTTGCACCTGGAAGGTCACCTTTTTCTCGGGGGGCGTGAATTTGATAGCATTCGTGAGCAGATTGAGCAGGGCCTGCTTGAGGTAGATAGGGTCACCCCAGCCCTGGCTGTCGGGCACCAGAAATTCTAATTGTATGCCCTTCGCAGAGGCCTGGGGGAGGAGCATAGCCGCTATTTG